>JANMNK010000900.1:0-6405 GCA_031373875.1 Pirellulaceae bacterium
CTAATTTCCGGTGAATTCGACTTTTACGTCGAATTATGGCTGACCGATCAATAGCTTTTTCAACTGCTGCCCGTTATTGCCATTCCATAAAAACACCACCCCTTTGTCAGTGCCAGCAGCTACAACGCTACTTTCATCGACGATATCGACGCAGTGTAGCCAACCATCCGCACCACCAAAGTTACGAAAATTCCCGCCGTTCGTCGCATTGTGCATGCGGACTGTGCGGTCGCCACAACTGGAGACGACATTATCCGTTTCACCGATAAACTCAACTTGGGTTACGTGTTTGCCAAAGTTCACTATTGTCTGAAGCTGATCTGCTGTATCCGCATCCCATATCTTGATGGTCGAGTCAGCCGAAGCCGATGCAATCTGCTGCCCATCGCCTTTCCATCCCACACTGAGGACGTAGTTCGTGTGTCCTTCGAATCGGCGAATCAATTGTGACGAAGCCACATCAAAAGTGCGAAGGTATTTGTCCGCTCCCGCCGACGCGACACGTTTGCCATCAGGCGAAAAGCGAGCCGCATAGATTACATCGTCATGGGCTTGAGGAAGGTACATCACTCGCTTGCCATCGACGGTGCTAAAGATCTGCAACTCGCCATTTCGCGATGGCACGCCGCCACTCACAAGCACTTGAGTACCATCTGCATTGAAATCCAAGGACATTACGCGATCGCTGATCACGTCGGGTTGATCGAACGCGCCGATGGTTCGCTCCAACCGCCAACTGGGCCGTCGCTCCCAGAGGCGTACGGACTGATCCTGAGAGACCGATATCACTTTATCATTGTCGAGAAATGCGGCAGCAGGAATTGGCCCAGTGTGTCCAGCATACGCTGCCAAAGCCGTCCCCGTTTCGCCATCCCAAGTATGGACATTAGCGAAATCGCCGCTAGTCAGAAGCGTCGTTCCATCGGGCGAGAAGCAGACGGAACGTATCGCCAAGTCCGCGTCGCTCAATGCCTTGTTGCTTGCTTCGAGCAGTTTCTTGGTTTCTTCAAGTACAGATTCGGCGGTAGCGAGCGTCTGTTTGGCGACTGGGACAAGGTCTTGTGCCGTTTTCAATTCCCGAGCAGCAATCACGTGCTGTTGCGCGGCCAGATTCTGCGTGGCCGTCGCGGTTTTCATCGCTGCCAACGCATCGTTATAGGGCTTTTGCGTGGTCGTAACTTTTTGAGCCGCAGCGTTGGCTTTGGTGGTCGCGTCGGTGGCGGCCTGCATAGGCGCTTGCATCGCTTGCTGCATTTGCTGCACCAATTGCTGCGCTGCGGCAATCGTTTGTTGCGATTGCTCCGATGCCTTTTTCAGAGCCTCGTTGGTTGGCGAAGCACTTGCTGCGGCCGCCAACTGCGAAGCACGCTGCTGGGCGATGGGAACTGCGGCAACGGCGGATTTGTGGGCTTCGTCGGCAGCCGCAACGGCAATGAGCGCTATTCGCGCGGCTGCGGCAGCTTCGATGGCTTCCTTTTCAGAAGCTATCTTTTCTTTTTGCGTTTGATCTAGCGCTGCTTGCTTGTCGGTCACTTCCTTGTTCGCCCCGGCAAGAGCATCAACCGCTTTCTTTTCGGCATCCGTTTTCAGTGGAACATCTTTCTCCGCGACATCCGAACGCTGCTTGGCGACGTTCACTCGCGAGTTTGCCGCAGATAGTTGCTGGGTCAAACGACCGACTGCGGTTTTCAAGCGGACGTCACCTCGCATCTCGGCGATTTGTTGACCATTCAAGTTCCATAGCTTGGCCGTGTGATTCTCGCTCGCCGAAGCGACACGCTGGCCATCGGTGCGCACTGCTATGGCGGTTACCGGTCCGCCGTGATTAAACTGCCGAATCTGCTGGCCGTTGTCCAAGTTCCACTGCCGAATCGTTCCATCGGTACTTCCAGACACGATCTCCTGGGGCGCGTTTGGTACCTGAGCCAGTGACGTCACGTCTGCACTGTGGCCTGGAATTGTTTTGATTGCATGCGTCGACCATTGCCAAATGCTGTCGCTAGTAAGAGAAACGATTTGGTCTGGTTGTTTTGATTGAGCGTTCGAATCCGATACGACAGCAAAAGCAGTCGCAGATTGCTGATGCTCCGAAAATAGCTGTAGTGGCAGTCCAGACTGAAGGTCAAACACGATCGTCGTGGGCTTCTCTGCAGTACCACTGGCCAGAATTTGCAAGTTGTTTGAAGTAAACGCGATGGCTCGCACTGGGCCTGTAAAACCGGTTAGCTGTTGAGGGCCGAAAGGCGCACCGTTGCTTTGCCACAAACGGATAATTCCGTTCTCGCCCGCCGTCGCAAACATCTGTTCATTCGGCGAAAGAGCTAAAGCGGATACAGCCGCGCCGTGAGAGGCAGTAAACGTCGCTTGGCCGTTGGCTGTCGTGTAACCGCGAATCGTTCCATCTTGCGATGCCGAAAGTAACGTTTGACCATTTGTGTAAAACGCAACTGCACGAATCGCTTGCACGTTTCCTTCGAGATAGCGGACGAATCGAAGTGCCGAAGATCGAATACTACCTTGCAGGTCCCCCAACAACACCCGATCGGCAGCTCGGTCGAACAAGGCAAGCGTCACGTCGGCTTGCAATAATTTCTCTTGCATTCGTGGCGGATTCACGGCGAGATCCCAAACGATAGACTCGCTCGGCTGCTCTGCCACCGCAGCAGTCGACAGCAGGCGCTTGCCATCCGCCGCAAAGGCCAACACTTGAGCTTCGGCGGAATGACCCGTGAAAGTTTGCAACAACTGGCCACTTGCAAATTGAAACAATCGAATATTTTTGTCGTCTGACGCCAAAGCCAAAGTTTGGCCGTCAGGGCTGATTGCATAAGCCTTGGTGCCCGCTTGATCATTGAACGTGCGCGTTTGATTGCCATCGGCGGGATTCCAAAATCGCACACTGCGGTCGGCTGAAATGGTAAAAGGCTCATTCCCTGCAAAACCGGTTCCTAGTATCGATCCCGCATTGCCGACAAAATCTTTGAGTGGCATGTTGTCGGCTAGATTCCAAAGTCGTACGGCATTGTCTGCGGTCCCCGATAGGACCTGATTCGCATCTGGGCTGAATGCAACGGCCGTAACACTGGCCGACAGTCCCTCCAACTTGTTTTGCTCGGGCTGCTGCGGGTTACTAAGATTCCAGACACGGATTGTTCGATCATCGCCTCCAGAAACGATTCGATTGTTGTCGCTCGCAAATGCCAACGAACGGATGGAAGCATCGTGACCGACAAGAGTATGCGTCATCTGATCATTGTCCAGGTTCTTGACAAAGATCGCGGGGCGTCCGTTGGCTACACCAGCGACGGCTAGCAACGAGCGAGACGGGCTGAGGGCGTGTACCGTCACGGGTCCGCCGAAATTTTCGGGCCAAGGTTTCGTTTCCTCTTGTTTCAATCGCCACAACGACAGCGCGCCATTTTCAAAACCGGTTGCCAACTGCTGGCCATCGGAAGAACTTGCGATGGCTGACGCCGCAACGAGTGCCCCTTGCCACTTGGCGACAAGTTCATGGTTGGGCAGGGACCAGATCGAGACCGACCCGTCGTTGGCAGTCGTCACCAGTCGCTGGCTTGGGGCAGCGGTTTGCGATGGATCGACGGACACTGCTGGAAGGCTGCTCGCAAAGGCCATAGCTTTGACGGGACCTGAATCCACTTTCCATTCCGCTAAAGGCACGAACAAGCCGTTTGAATCTCGGTGCACAACGCGAACGACATCGTCGCTCCCTACCATAGCAACCAGTTGCTGGTCTCGACTAACGACGGAATGAACCATTAGATTGGTATTCAGGTCAAGCTTGCGCGGTGCTGCCCCAGGCATTGTCCATGTCCGCAGCAGTTTGTCCGGACCACCCGACACAAGGATTGAGTTCGTCGGCGATTGCCCTTCGGCGGGCGGAGCCGCGAACGGCATCTCAACCGCATTTATGGGGCTTGGTGTTTCTATCATTCCGCTTAAACTTCCGTCGCTGCCATTCCAAACACGGATCGTCTGATCCATCGAAGCCGAAATTATTCGACCATCCGGCAGAAACCGCAGTGCGGCGATTTTGGCGGTATGTCCAACCAGCCGGACCCCTCGTTCGCCATTGTTTGCATTCCATAATTGAATCGCGTTCGACGCGTCGGCTGTCGCTATCCGTTTACGATCGAGACTTACTGCAAGTGCATTCAAAGGTGACCCGGCGGCCGCGTTGAACAATTGGACATCGCTGGGTCGTCGCCATATTTTCACTTCCCGAAAACTGCCCGATGCGAGCAAATCACCGTCACGATTAAAGGTTACGGATTGAACCAGATCGCGATGTGCCATTCCATTTGCTGCATTACCAGAAGCGTTATCATTCAGCGCGGGATCATTGAGCTGGGTAATAAATTGGCCTGTTGGGACGTGATACATCAACAGTTGATTGGCTCGGCTGGCGATCAAATACTGACCGTCATCCGTGAGATCCAGACTAAAAACGGGCGCGACGCGCGAAGAAATTTTCTGCCAGGCTTTTGGCGAGAGCACGTTCGCAGTACCGCTGCCTCTGGCTCCTTGATCGATCCAAAGGCGGATAAGTCCCAGTTCGTCCGATGTCAGAGGTTTGGCATTCACATCGTTGCCATCGGGCGGCATCACCGGTTCCGCGTGACGTGCAGCTAGTTTAAGAAGCAAGCTTTCCGCGCCGTGTCCTGGCAAGACGGCAGGCCCTGTATCGCCGCCCGTTCGCATCGAATCAGGCGACTCCAAAACCAAGTCACCTTGTTTCTCACTCGCACTGTGACAAGCCAAGCAATTGCGCTGAAGGATGGGAAGCACATCCTTTTCAAAACTCACCGGTTCCGTTCGCTGGATATTGGCAATTGCGATCGGCTGCGCTTTGAGTACATCACTCGAAAGCAACCAAGCCAGCGACATGGCAATCGTAAATGTCTTCGGCGGATTTATTGAGATGTTACAACGCATTGTGGATTGGAAGGCTAAGGAAGGGAGGCTTTTTCAAAAATCTTTTGCTAAATGAATCCGTTAAACAGGGCAAGCGATCTACTTGGAAGGAGGTTCAACCTTTTCGATTGATAGCACGAATGATCGTTCAAACGATAGGTTTTGGCCATTGAAATTCATCGAAGTCACGACCGTCAATTTGTGGTCTCCTGGAGTTGCGTTCGCTTGCGCCGTAATCGTCACGATGCCGTCTGGCTTGTCACCTGGCAAGTTAAGATTTTGAATCTGCAAACCCGCAATACCGTTGGGTGCGCTGACCTGAAAGTTGACTTGTTGATTAAATTCAAAGAGTCTCTCCACTTTAAATGGAACATCCACTTTCTCGCCTTGCTTGACAGTAAACTTCTCAAGCGGTCCGGTCAGTTTGATCGGGTAGTCTGCGACGGAAATAGTAACGGGAGTGCTGAATATCATGTGATTGAATCCGCGTACTGCCGATTGCTGCTGTAGCTGCTGGGCTTTTTGATCGGCTTTTTGCTTTTCTTGCTGCGCTAGTTGCTGAAATTTCTGTGCGGCCTGCAATTCTTCGTCGGCTTTCTTCTTCGCTTCCTGGCCGACTTGTTGGTTCTTGGTAGCCTCCTCTAATTTTTTTACGGCCTCGGCTGCCACTTCGGTTGCGACTTTGGCTTTTTCGTTCGCATCGACCAGTGCTTTCTCTGCGGCTGCAACCTGCTGTTTTAAATTGTCATCATCCGGTTTTGCCTCGAGCTGTTTTTTGGCTGCTGCGACCGCATCGGTTGCAGCTTTTACTGCACTGTTCATCGCCGTGGCGGTTTGCTCGGTTGTTGTTTTCGCGGTGGTTGCTTGCGACACCAGCGTGTTTAACTGCGAGAGAGTCGTTTGGGCTTGCTGAGCGGTTTGTTGCGCGGTCTGCAATTTTTGCTGGGACTCGGTGAATATCTTTGTGACACGATCTTGTCGTTCTTTTGCTTTCGCTGCCCCTTCGGGATTGCGCGCGTAGTTGACGCCTTGGTTTGTTGCGACCAAGTTTAGCGTGTAGGTTCCTGGAGTCATATTCGCAGGGAAACGCAATTCGAATTCGCCTTCGTTGGCTCCTCCGATATTCACTTGAGGCATGTTCATTACGCGTGGCAGTCCGAAAGCGAAACCGGTGATATTGCCACCCGCGCCTTCTTGGCGAGCGACCTTGTACTTAAGTTTCAAAACACCGCCGCGCGATGTGTCGATCTTTGCGGGATCTTGCATCGACAAGACCACGCGTTCCGTTTCGGCCTCCGAAACAACGATTGGCAATTTGTCTGTTAATCGAGCGCTAAGACTCGCTTGGCCGTTGTTGTTGGGTTGCGATGAAGCGATCGACGCCAGCGTGTGTCCGGCTCTCGCGTTTCGAGTGACTTCGGCACCGTTGATAGTGGCTCGACCGACAATTTTTATTTCTCCCATCGACACGGG
>JANMNK010000917.1:0-10893 GCA_031373875.1 Pirellulaceae bacterium
AGGCATTTCCCAGATAAAACTGCAAGCGTTGATCCAAAATCGAAATTGAAGTGAAATCTGCGGAACCTCTCACCCATCGCTGTGTTGCTTACCTAATAGCCGATTCCTTGCGTTTTCTCGTTGTACAAAGACCTAGGCCCATACTTGAGAGCCCACGCTCCGATTTTTTAGGGATGCGATCATGAAACGAATATCTGTTGCTGCCTGTTCTATTTCCACCATTTTTTTACTAGCACCAATAAGTTTTGGTCAGCAGCCTCCAGGACCTCCGGGCGCAGGCATAATGCGAATGCTGCCGGTGATGGCCGCACTTGACGCAGACCAGAACGGCGAAATTTCGTCTGATGAAATCGCAAAATCGACGCAAGCACTGAAAACACTCGACAAGAACAGCGACGGCAAACTCACGCTGGAAGAAATTCGTCCCAACATGGAAGGGATGCTGCCCGGCGGGCGGCGACCGGAAGGTGGCGGATTCGGATTGGGAAGTGGCGGAACCGCCAGCGGACTACCGCTTGCCCAGAGTCCCACGGACAAAATCGACAAGATCATGGATCTCGACAAAAACGGCGATGGCCGCATTTCTAAAGAAGAGATGCCCGAAGGTGCGCGGCGAATGCTCGGAAAAGCGGACGCGGACAGCGATGGCTTTCTGACTCGCGACGAGATTGAGAAAGTTGCTGACACATTGCCACCATTGGGAGCAATGGGCCAAGGAACCAATGGACCGACTAACGCTCAAGGTCGTTTTAGCGAAGGCATGGGCATGTTTGCTGATGGTCCAGCGGCCATGATCGACCGATTATTTCGTCTCGATGCAGACAAAGACGGAAAACTAACGCGAGAAGAATTAAGCAAATTGAAGGATATGCTTGGCGAACGTGCTGGCTCGCGTCGCGGAAGACCCGGCGAAAACGATCCACCAAAGTAAATTCAACGGCAAGCGCCAATCGCCATTCGCCCCAAGCAAGAATAAAGGATTCCTGCCCACTGCAGGAACCCTTTGCTGCGAGATAAGAATCTTTAGCACCTAACCAAGATTCGAGCAACGAATCCTATCAAAACTTTTGACGACCGATCATCGCATCTGCCAAGATTTCTTTGTTGGTGTATTCAAGCACACTCCCAGACGTCACGCCACGAGCCAATCTGGTGATCGCGACCGGACAATCACTTAGCAAGTTCGAAATATAAAGAGCCGTCCCGTCGCCTTCGACGTTCGGATTGGTTGCCATGATTATCTCGGAAATATTTCCGGTCCGCACGCGTTCCAACAACGGGTCGATCGTCAATTGATCCGGACCGATTCCTTCGAGGGGCGCAATTCGCCCAAGCAAGACATGATAGAGACCTTGATACACTCCAGCTTGTTCTAAAGCGATCAAGTCGCGAGGTTGCTCTACAATGCAGAGTCGACTCGTATCGCGCTTTGGATTGGCACAGATTAGACACGTGTCGCTTTCAGCCAAGTTGTAACAGATCGCGCAGTAGTGAACATTCTGCCGAACGTTTCTAATTGCATCCGCCAGCGCAAACGCCTCGGATTCGTGAACTCGCAAAATATGGTAAGCCAGTCGTTCGGCGGTCTTACGACCTATGCCCGGAAGCTTTCCTAACTGGTCCACCAAGTCAGTAACGGATTGTGCAATCTCAGCCATCGTGGCTTTCAGCTCGCATCTATGTGAACGCTACGACGACGGCGTTCTTTGCGGCGGACTTCGTCGATCATGGCAGACACTTTGTTGACCTTATCAATCCCGAGCAAAGTTAACTTTGGGTGAGTCTTGTCACTTCCGGCGAGAATGATCGTTCCCACTCCCAGCACCCGCTGGATAATGCCTTGGCGAAAAGTAACGTCATCAATGTCTACCACATCAATTCGGTCAGTCGTCCGAACCAGAATCCCACGTTGGTGAATGAAACGTTGATTGGTCAATTCGTAGTGGACCGCCAGCCTCTCGTATACATAGATACCAACCGCAATCAACCACCAGATACCGATGATGATGCCTGCGATCAAAGGAGCTCTGGGAGGGAGAGTATCCTTGGGTACGAAGAAGAGAGCAGCCCCAATTGCAATGGATACAAGTATCGAAAACAACCACGTTCCAAACATCGCCTTGGCTGAATAACCGCCGGACCAGACGGTAACAACAGGCTCGGTTGAGTCAACTTGGGACTTTTGAGACATAGCTACTTGGAATGCATTTTTCGAGGGATCAACTGGTTGACCTTGGCTCATCGCTTTACATTGCTCCCGAATTTGGTGTGCGGATCAATTAACTATCGTGCCGTCAGTATACCGGAGTCTCTCAGGAATCCACTACCCGGCATCCAATTCACGAAGCGTTCTTCGTGGATTTGTCCCGGAGCAATGTAACTCCCGACTCCCAATTGGGTATCAAATCTGTTCTACTTAGGTCAGATTGACTCGGCTTATAGTGTATTCGCCCGAGACACATGAATCTTGGATGGAGGCTTTGCTAAGGAAATGCGTTGTCCGTACTGTCAGATGGATAACGATAGTGTTCGTGACTCCCGCGTCGTCGAAGATGGAAAATCTATCCGACGAAGGAGGGTGTGTAACCATTGCAAAAGGCGATTTACGACCTACGAACGCGTCGAAGCTTCGCTCCTGGTTATCAAGAAAGATGGCGCTCGCGAGTCGTTCATGCGAGAAAAAATCGAACGAGGCCTCGAGCGATCATGCTGGAAACGCCCCGTCAGCGCTGAGACCATCCGCCAAATGGCGGAAAACATCGAGAACCAAATCCAAGAAGAATTTGACTTGGAGGTTCCAAGTCGCGAGATCGGCGAGCTGGCGATGAAGCAATTGGCAGATATCGACCAAGTCGCTTTTGTGCGTTTTGTGAGCGTCTATCGCGAATTCAAAGATGCCTCGGACTTTGTCGAAGAACTTCGCCCCATGCTCCACCGGAATCGTCGACCTAACCAAGTGCCTGCAAGTGACGACTAAAAAATTAATTCTGCATCGAGCTTACAAGTCATGAAGATCACGATCTGGAACGAGTTTGTACACGAACAAACCAACGCAGTTGTCAAAGCAATCTACCCCGAGGGCATTCACAGCGTCATTGCTAAAGCTCTGGCCGAACGAATTCCGACCGCAACGATTCGGTGCGCAACTCTCGATCAACCAGAACATGGACTCGATCAAGAAACATTGGATCAAACGGATGTCCTTTTCTGGTGGGGACATACGGCGCACGACAAAGTATCTGATCAAGTTGTTGAACGCGTGCAGGCCCGTGTGCTTAACGGTATGGGCTTGATCGTTTTGCATTCAGCGCACGCTTCCAAAATCTTTCGGAAATTAATGGGCACAAGCTGCATGCTTCGATGGCGCGAAGCCGGAGAGCGAGAACGACTTTGGATCGTCTCGCCAGGTCACCCAATCGTGCAAGGATTTGAGAACGAATATTTTGAAGTGCCCGCCGCAGAAATGTACGGCGAGTTCTTTGACATCCCACAACCCGATGAGCTGATCTTCGTCAGTTGGTTTGAGGGTGGCGAAGTTTTCCGAAGCGGATGCACGTTCCTTCGCGGTAAAGGCAAAATATTTTATTTTCGTCCAGGGCACGAGACGTATCCCATTTACTACCAAGACGAAATTCAACGCGTGCTAGCTCAAGCTGCCGTTTGGGCGGTACCGTCCGGCAGCAAATATTTTGGCGACGGCCGCAACATCCTCAATCCCGTCTCGCCGATTTCCTCCATCAAGCCACCGGGTTTGTACCAGTAACTGGACGATTCGCGACAATCTAGAATTTGCCCGCCGCTATCGGGTCAATTATTCGTCCAATCCATAAATGACCAAAGCCTCTATTTGCAACAAGGCAAATAGAGGCTTTGGTTTTCTGGAGTGTTTTCAGAAATTACAGACTAGAACTTGAAGGTCAATCCAAGGTTGACTCCGTGAAGGAACATGGAGTCGCTTACCAATCGTCTCTGTGGAGCAATCGGTGTCGCTAAGATGTTCGCTACGTCAATGTTCGTATCGATTTGATTTCCGGCAGTCGCTACGTTCGAGAAGAACAAGAACGAGTAGCCGACGTCGAATCGAACATTGCTGTTGATGTGATAACCAAGCTTCGTGTCAAACTGTGGAATGAAAGCGAAAGTATTGCGCGATGCAGTTCCTGCGTTACTGCTTTGCACCAACAATCCGCGATTTGCACTGATCGTTGCTCCGCCTGGAGGTGTTTCAGTGTACCGACCCGTGTTGTTGATCGATTGATTCATGTTACCGAGTGCAAACGTGCTGGAGTTTTGCAACGTCCACTGGCCGCGTGTCCATTCGGACATGAGACCGAATTGTCCACCATGGAAAGTATTCGCTGTTGAAAATCGATCGCTGGTCGTAATTACCGTACCATTTTGAATGGCGTTGGTAATACCATCTGTGATACGTGTATTCAAATCCAAACGATCGCTCAAGCTTGCGAACATGTATCCGCCGATCAAATCGACGCGATTACTGCCGGACTTGGCAACCAGGAATCGACCATAACCTTCTGCGGCAGTGAGCCCCAGTCGACTTGAGGTCGTTACCGCGCCAACATTGCTGCCGGCACCGTCGTTGAAGCCCACAAGATATACGAAGTTATCGCCTAGCGAAGTATTAAAGAAAGGGACGCCTACCGAGGGGACGCCGGTGCTTGCAAATGTTCGGTTCACATTGCCACCAAACAATCCGAAACCTCGGCCGCCGATTCCTACGGATTGGCAATCGTCGAGCCACATTCCTACCCCGACGCGATAGCCAGGCAGTACTCCGTTTCCAATTGGTTGATTTCCACCAGCCAGAATCGTCGTACCCGGATTGTCCAAGGTCGGCGGGATCACCGCAGTTGGATGACTGGTAACTAACGGCGGCGCGTTGCGACCGCCAGCGAACCATAGCAATGTCTCGGCCTCGGCCCACAGCGTCCGCGTATAGCTTAACGGGGCGCTTGCAAAACTGACGGTCGGACCGTAGCTAGCAGAAGCTACTTGGGACTGGTCCGCATACTGCGGTTCCACGTAATGTTCAGCCACGGAAGGCAGGCCATCATTGTTCGCCGTGTGGCCGATGTATCGGGAGTTGGGAATGACTGCATTGGATTTGAATGCGTCGGGGCGAGCATCAGGTGCTAAACTGACGGGAACGCCAAGTTCCGAATCCCCAATCCTTTGCGGATCATCACCGATTCGTCCCACGCTGGACCTCGGCGTACCTGCTGCAAAGGGTTGATGTGCATGCAAAACTGTATTAAAGCTTGCACCGGCAAGTAAAAACGACAATAACAAACGATTCTTTTTCATATGTTGGGTCTCGCTAAGCGGGAGCTTGCGTAAAGTTCGTACAATTGAATCGACCATTAAAGGCGGAACCTCGATAAAAGAAGGATTGCGTGGAATAGATTGCCTAGATTGACCAGACTGCGATGCCCTCACTCCTTCTCGTTTCCAATGCACAGAAAACCGATATTGATAGCAACCTAAACGACTGACCATCATTAGACTTGGATTAGTTGTTGCTGCGGAAAATCGGTGAGATTTTAACGCTGTGCCTTCGTTTCCCAACGGGATAGCAGGAATGAAATCAATGACAGAGGCGAATGGCGTGCATCAAGAAACTCCAAAGGATGCGAAAACCGAATCGGAAATGGCTGCCATGAAACCCATTGCCGATTTGCCCGAGATGCACACTCGTGACCTGGGATCGAAGACAAAGGGCAAGCTACCTTCGCGTCCGCGCGTTTCCGCAGGCTGGTGGATACCGGGAATCTCGACGGCCAAAGTCAACCATTGGTTAACTCAACTGCAAGAAGTCAACGCTCACGAGCCTCGATGTCGAGATATGTCGGAGCCACAAATTCGCAAGGAAGCACTTTCCTTGATGTACCGCGCAAAAAGTGGCGAGCCGTTATTCCGATTGCTCCCGGAAACATACGCGCTTGTTCGCGAAGCCGGTCGTCGCTCACTGAACATGCGGCACTTTGATGTGCAAATCGTTGGTGGGATTTCGCTGTTTCACGGCTGCATTGCTGAAATGCAGACCGGCGAAGGCAAAACTTTGACCGCAACGTTGCCACTGATCCTTCATAGTTTCCTTGGCAAAGGCGCTCACTTGGCGACTGTCAACGATTATTTAGCACAGCGCGACGCTGACTGGATGAAACCACTGTACGAGTTACTTGGCATCTCGGTCGGAATTGTCTTGACCGATCACAATCAATACGAGCGACGGGCAGCCTACGATGCGGATATCACCTATGGCACCGCGAAAGAATTCGGATTTGACTTCTTGAGAGACCGATTGCTGATGCGAGCACAAGGTCGCGTGAGCGATGACTTTCTCGGGGCAGGTAGCAACCAACGATGGACGAGCAAAGGAGACCAGCCCGTTCAGCGCGGTATGCACTTCTGTTTGGTTGACGAAGCTGACAGCATTCTGATCGACGAAGCCCGAACTCCGCTGATTATCGGTTCGATTGGTGACCAAGCCCGTCAAGCGGTCATTGCAACATACCGTTGGGCCGCCGAAAACGCTCCGCAGTTTGAACTTGAAGAGCATTTTACGATCGAGGAAGACACTCGAAAAATTGAGCTCAATGCCAAAGGCCGTCAACTCGTTCGTTCGCTTCCTCGTGACGAGGATGTTCGAATGGTGGCTTTAGTGGATCTGTACGAATACATCGAACGCGGAATCAAAGTCTTCCGCGACTTTCACCTCGATCGACAATACGTTGTGCGGGACGGCGAAATTGTCATCGTCGATGAATTCACGGGTCGATTGGCCGAAGGTCGCAAATGGCGAGACGGCATTCACCAAGCGATCGAAGCGAAAGAAAAGATTGAAGTCACGGTTCCCACCGGACAGGCCGCACGAATCACGATTCAAGATCTATTCTTGCGTTACAAACATCTTGCTGGCATGACGGGAACTGCGGCTACTAGCGCGCGAGAACTGCGCAAAATTTACAAGACGCCTGTCGTCCAAGTTCCTACCAACCGCCCGCCCCGCCGCACAAGGCTTGCCGACCGCGTGTACGGAACGATGCTGAAGAAATTCGAAGCGATCGTCGAGGAAGTTCGCGAAGTTCACGCGCAAGGTCGACCAATTTTGATCGGTACGCGATCCATCGACAAATCGGCTATCCTCGCAAACATGCTCCGGCAACATGGTATTCAACCGCTGGTTCTCAATGCCCACGAAGTTGAACGGGAAGCGGAAATTGTTGGCGAAGCTGGCCGGAAACTACGAGTTACCGTTGCGACGAATATGGCAGGACGCGGTACCGACATCCGTTTGGAAAAAGGCGTCGACCAACTTGGCGGCCTCATGGTCATCTGCACCGAACTTCATGACGCGGCTCGAATTGACCGGCAATTGATCGGACGATGCGGCCGCCAAGGCGACCCGGGTTCTTACCGCCAATACTTGTCCTTGGACGACGACATTTTGCGTACCGGTCTGGGAATGAAGAAGGCTGATACTCTGAAAAAGCTCGGCGAAGCAGCTACGGGACCGATGCACTCGTACGCTGGACTTTTCCGAACCGCCCAGCGAAGGGTCGAACGAAAACACTTTCGTGACCGTATGTCGCTGCTTCACCACGAACGCGAACGAACCAAAGTTCAACGGGAAATGGGCCAAGACCCGTACCTCGATACCGCAGAATAGTCCGCCACCGACCACATTGGCAAACGTCACGTCAGATGATATTCACAAGTGCTTGCCGACGCGGATTATACATTCGACATTTGTGATCGGACTTCAAGTGACTACCAACACCAAGAAAGCAGCGATGTGCGCCTTCGCTTCGGTCACAAGATACTCAAGTCGCATGCACAAACATCAGGCAACCGAGTCAAGTTCGCAAAGCACCGGCACAACCAAATACCACACAAACGCATCCACCGTACGTTGCGCTCTTTAAACTCACCAATCCCCAACAACGCCGCATTGCATGATTAAGATTACACCTAAGGCTAGTCGCCAAAAATCTCGTCACCGAAGTTGAATGTTGAATGACACAATCACTGCGTACGAGACGACTTGGACGCTAGCAGAATTAGAGTGACGCTCCAAAGATTTTCAACTTGCCGCATCTAGAATCGGCTCACCACAAACATCCCCAACAATCAACACAACGCGTCGCCATGCGATTCGAGCATATCTTTGTTCGAGCGTGCACACATTCCAAAGCCCCTCGAGAAAACAAGCGCAGTCGGCTTAGTTCAACGGTTGAAATCAACAGGTTCCCGGGGCTAATGTCGTCTACCCAATCAACGAGCCACCTGAAATTGCTGTATTTCTTGGTTCGTCTGCACATCCGTTACTACATGCTCTTTGGCCATGTCTCCGCGGGATTCATGTGCGTGCAGATATCTGTTGAAAGAGAATTTACAATCCTATCTACAGAGTCGAGTACACGTAGCCTGTAAAAACATAGTTGAGAATCACAATCAGAATGACAAGTATTGACAAGGTCGCGATGCCTGCACGGTGCATCCCCAAGGATCTCGCAATGAAAAAAGCACCGATCGGAAGCGCGAGAGTAGAAACTCTACTGTATCTATCAATCGACAAATATCCCATGAATTTTAATGCAACGATCATGCAAATGGCGTTTGCGCAGAACATTGCGCTACCTAAACAGATCGCAAGAAATATCTCCAGCATTAAATTGGCTTTTCTTTGCACAACTCGAAATCTCTAGAGACTGAACGTCAAGGATCAGTCAGCGACATGGGAAGATCCTCAATTGAAAAGCTTGTTGGCCAACGTCGCTTGGTCTGCATCCTATTGTTCCGCCGTTTTCCCGAAGAGTTACCGGAAGTGGTTTAGGCAACGCGATTGTAGCGTTCGCTTTTCCCTATTGCAACAATTTTCTCGACTACCAAAAATCCGTCGGCCCGAAGTGCCCCACGGTCATTTGTGTAAATCAGCTTCTATCGCGGAGGTCGCCATCTTCCGTAACGCAGATCCGTGAAAGCGTAGAACTTGCAAGCGATCACTTTACCAATCGCCCCACACCAAGTCAGCCTCGAGGGCAACTCATCCTAGAAAATCTGCCGAAGCGTTTACAATTACGATTGCAGAAACCGATCCAACACTCAGTACAAGAATTATCGCAGCAACGAATTCTCAAGAACTGACTTCCTTCATTCCCAGCACCGAATCACTGTCCCGGGAAAACACGTATCCCGATCGCATCCGTCCGCCGAAACTCGAAACACTCGACACCCAACCACCCCATTCCCAGCAACCGGTCTATCTTGATTTGAAGATGGTACGACCAATACAATTGAGTCCACCCTAACCGATTTTCTGTGGTGGCCCCCAAAAACTGGGCGCGGGATAAGCGTACTCTTCGACCACAGCGGCCACGATCAACCCAACACTCTACAGCAACCAATCCATCGTTGATCGAAGGAAGAGGAGGTCACCGATTCGCGGCTTTGGCGGGTCAGATTGATCAATCCAATTCGCAATAGTGCTGACCAAGGCGATGGCGACAATTCCGACCGCGGGCCCAATTGTTTACAGCTCAAGTCGGCTGCTTTAGGCAAGGGGAGCCTTAGCACGGAACGAGGCGAGTGCGGCGAATCCACCAACAAACAATTGAACCAGCAAAAGATTTAGGTACAGAGCTGTTCGACTAGGCATCTCCACTTGAGGCAGTCGGATGTTGCGATAGCTGTTAATTGCGAGCAACTGAAATGCCACACTTACAATTACCAAGAACGGCAACGACCACAACAACTAGTTGCCTTCGCGTTTGAACTCGATGCGCATTGGCGTCCCGCCTTTGGATTGGCCGACTGTGGTAGTCAGGACACCCTCGGCAGACAGCTCGTACGCGATTCGCCTCGGGTAGTCATGGCGAGGATTCTCGAACACCGCGAGGCTTGCGGTCAGTTCCGAGAGCACGAACTCGGTCGCCGCCCGGCCGCCGGGCTGAGCGATGTAAACCAGTCCGCCATCGCGTTCGACGATGCGCAGGTATTCAAAGCCGACCATTTTGCCGCTCGTGTTGACCGTCCGCGATAGGCCGAGCATCGCACCACCAAGCGGCGGGCTCCAGCGTTCCTCGATCGACGACCCCGTGCTCTTCGTTCCAACCCAAGCGCCAGCAAGCCACGTCAGGTCGCCAATCACGGCCTTGGCCGGAGTGGGCATCGCGATGTCCTCCGCGTGGCGATAGAGCGCAACCGATTCTTTAACCACCGCAGGATCGACTACCACGGTTACAAGCAGTCCATCGGGGGTCATGCGGAATTTCCTGCGGATCATCTTAATTCCACCGGACGCGTTGCCCGACAATCGCTCAAATGAAACCTCGTACTCAAACGTGCCGTCCTGCCACTTGCCGTGGTAGCGTGAGATCACTTGTGGCTCTGCAACCTCGGTGATCGAGCCATCAAGCGCGATCCGCACATCGCGGTGCCCGGAGCCATGCCCGTTCAGGATAACCGCGCCGTCCACAACGCTCAGCAAGAACTTTGTGGACATCGGGGGTCCCAACTGCTCCAGGGCGCGGCCCTCGGTGCGGTCCTCGACAAAGGTCCACTCGCCATCCAACGCCCGCAATTCGTCGGCCTGCATCGAACGAACATGAGAAGCCAGCGCCAACGAGAATGCGGCAAAGGTTGTAAGTACTGTTGCCAGCCATGTTTGCTTGTGCATTGTGGAGTCCATTATCTAATTGTGACCAGCGAAGACCAATTGTATATTAAGTTGAATTTTTGAAGTTGCCACGTTTCAGTCCGTGAACGTCCCATCCGCAAAAAACAGAAAGAACGCGAGCGAACAGCCCAATCCCCGCGCACTAAGCACTAAGCACTAAGCACTAAGCACTAAGCACTAAGCACTAAGCACTA
>JANMNK010000934.1:0-2361 GCA_031373875.1 Pirellulaceae bacterium
ATTCTGTTCGGCGGCCAACAAAACGAGGCGTCCATTTTGGTATTCTTGAAAAATCTGGTCGACTTGAATTTGAGATACCATTTTTAGAGCCAACAATTCCTGATGCTCCACGAGATTGAGACGCAAGCTCTCGATGTTGCTCTCCGCATTGCGAATGGATTGCATTTGAGTCAGCAGGTTAAGGTAGCTGCTCGAAATGTTCAAATAGAATTGGCGTCGGAAGCGAGCAAAGTCGCGGACTTCGTACAGCAAGTTTCGTTCAGCTTGGGTAAGATTTTCAAGTCGAACATGACGAAAAGCACCACGAAGTAGAGGCTGGGTGAAGGACGCGACAAACTGACCGCTGCTGCCCGAGACACTGTTAGAACCGAAGTCCCAGAAGAACGAATTCAGGACGTTCGTGGCGACTTGACCACCTCCCGCGAGTTGCCGACTCAGTCCCAAGCGGTCGGTCACTTGCAACAATCGGTTGCCACCAAGATCACTGCCGGTTGATGTGAATTGCGTGCCTGTACCCGCAGCCCATTGCGTCGCAAACTCGAATTGGTTGCCGGTTAAGGCGAGTGCATTCAAGTAGACGGATTCGAACTGGGTCTGATAAGCTCGCGAGTGAAGCAACGCCAAGTCGATCGCTACCTCCTGTGTAACCTTAATTTGCCCGTCCGGATCGCGAGGCAAATGATCAAGCCAAGCGGGCGACTCGATTTGTTCTGCCGAAGGAATCTTAGACCAATAACGATGATTGCAGTGACCGTCGGGATGATTCATCAAGCAAAACGCCGCCGGATCGTCAGGCGGTTTTGGGCTGCAATCCAAATTCGACGGCAAATTCATCCGAGATGGATTTGCTGGCTCAACAGACCTCGCCGGCAGCGACCAGCGTGGATCGAAAAGTCTGCTTGCGATCAGCGAATAAGACTTCTTGTCCGCCGCCGCCCGATACTGCGAGCGCGTGCAACCGCCGATTGCCGATAACGATAGCGTTATCGCAAGGAAATAGCTGATTGGACACTGCGAGCGCGCTAAAAGCCAATCAATTTGCAGACTTAACTTTTCGTAACCGCGATTCGAACTCAAATGGCCATTCTTATTTGCTAGCTGAAGTGTGTGTGTGGTGATTCGAGAAACAAAGACGCACATCTTTTGCAATCGGAATTACCGGAGCAACCAATCAACTTAATCCCCAAGCCCACATACAGAGCCCACATCTTGCGTGAATCAACGCTAGCGAAACAGGTGTTTGTTGCTTTGGGTGTTGTTGCATTTCGTGTTGTTGCATTTCGTGTTGTTGCTTTTCGTGTTTGTACTCTTGGAGCTCGTACTTTTGATGCTGCTACTCTCGATGCCACCCATCAGTACAGGTTTCAACAAAGACCACGCTGTAAGAACTCAATTTATTAGGCACATCCCATCTCTAGCTTTCCCGCTACGCGACGTTCGGGCTTGCCCCGAACCGTCGCAAGGTTTGGTGCGCTAAAACGACCAATACCACCCGCCCACCAGCGACGATCGGGCTTGTCCCCATTCGTCGCAACAGGTTTGGTGCGCTACTCCCCACCGGGGTTTGCGGCGTCGCTTTTTAGCGCACCAAACCTATTGCGAAACCTGGGCACAAGGCCCAGTTTCACGTCTGCTGCCCGGCGCCACATGCGGACCGAACCCGCCACCAACGACGTTCGGGCTCGTCCCGATTCGTCGCAATAGGTTTGGTGTGCTACTCGCCACGGCGGAGCGCACGCTGATCATATTCCCCGAAGGTCGCTACGTATGCACCAAACTGATACACAGGCTTCATGTCATAGACAAAAACCAAGTTATTCAAAAACTTCAGCACAACATCCTGTACCGCGTCCGAAACGTTTGCACCGACGCTCAAGTGCATATGGTCGGCGACAATCCCGCAACGAGATAGCCGCCAACCATACTTTTTACAAACGCTTCGAATCATTCTCTGAGTATTTCCAACAAGCGTCTCACTCACATTTCGCCATCGGTCGCTATGAACAAGCACAATATGCAGGTTGAACCAGACGAGCGATCGGCCGATCGAAAGCGGTTGCGCTAGATGAACACTTTCATCGAGAAAGTTAACTTCACGAAAAAGATCTGAGGCTCGGGTTGTAGCCATTGGGTGATGGTCAGCTTGACCAGCAATGTAAGCTTCGATCGTTTCACGGTCTTGAGTCCCATAACTGCGCAGGGCATAGTGCTTCTCAATTGAAATATTGCCAAAGGACTGCCAAGCGTACCATAGACGTCCTTTTACACGTTGGGCGATAGTCTGTGGACTGACATGAGGGAGCGTGCTCAGAGTAAATTGCAGCATCGCAGGTTCGGAGTAGCGTTGAGAAAGTACACGGA
>JANMNK010000946.1:0-3443 GCA_031373875.1 Pirellulaceae bacterium
AACCTAGTCGCATATCGACTTGATTGTAGGCTCGCAGGCTTGGCCGCGAGTCTTGGTCTGGCGTACACGCGATACGCCGACGATTTGATTTTCTCCGGAGATCGATTTTTCGGTCGCGTTGCGAAGAATTTTGCGAGTCAAGTTGGAGCGATCGCGATCGAAGAAGGGTTCCGCGTGCAATTTCGGAAGACCAAGATCATGCGTAGCGGGACCCGTCAGATCGCAACTGGAATTGTGCTTAACCAGACTACCAATTGCGTTCGTACCGAATACGATCAATTAAAAGCGATCCTGCACAACTGCGTTCGATTTGGTCCGGCGTTCCAAAACTTGGAGAGTATTCCTTACTTTCGCTTGTACCTCCAAGGTCGAATCAATTGGGTTTCACAACTCAATAACGTTCGTGGACAGAAATTGGCCGACATCTTCTCAAAAATCGATTGGACGAACTGAGAAGTAATCGAATTTATACTTAAGAATTCAGGTTGGAAATTTCTTCATGTTTTCGCTTGGCAAGTTGTAGCTCAGCTTTTTATCAATCCTATTGCCGATTCTCGCATGAATTCAACTTGACCGCTAGCAATATCGTAAAGAGCAGGGACTATCGCGACTCGGCCTTCGTCGACCAAACGTTGGATCGTCGCGCTGTCGTTTACAATTACATTCACTGAGCGAATGACGTTGCGACGCGCCAATTCATTAACAATCTTCTTACGACTGTCGTCTGACGCTGCATGGAATTGCTCAAACATATCGTGATCGATGGAGGATTGTATTTCCTTCATGATTGGTGCCAGGTAAGGGCAATTTGTTTCGGCTGCAATATCCTTGTTCATGTAGTTCAGCGACGACACGACGGCACCGCATGCCGTGTGTCCGAGAACCAGAATCAATCTTGCTCCGGCCAGTTTTGTTGCAAATTCAAGACTGCCTAAAATCTTTGGACTCGTAACATTGCCGGCGATGCGGATGTTGAACAAATCGCCTATACCCATATCGAAGATCAACTCAGCGGGGCTTCGTGAATCCATACAGCTTAGAACTGACGCCAACGGATGCTGGCCAGCCGATCCCGCAATCAAGCTTCGGCCGAAGTCACGAGTCAATCGCTGACCTCCCAAGAATCGCACATTACCGTCCTGCATCAACGACAGTATTTGATCCTGAGTCAGTTTTTCACGGACTTCGTAAGACGTGTAATCCACAAATTGCAACTGGTCTTTTAGACGATGCTTATTCCCAAAGCCCGTTAGACTTACTCGGATATTGCGTGCAGGTGCCGTTTTGGTTTGGAAGTCTTCAATTAAATTGACAATATCCGGATCGATATAGTCGGTAGATCGTGCGTCCAAAAGAACATCGCCACCGGATGGGATAACATTGAGTGCTTGTTCAAGCGAAGCCCGATTTAGGAAACTCATTTGATTGCCTAGTTCAAGACGATGCAATTCCCCCGCCACATGTTTTTCGACGAACGCGCGAACGGGCCTCCGAATGTAACTGCGAAGAATGAAAACAGCGCTCACCGCTAAGCCAATCAAGATGCCTATCATCAAGTCGGTTATCACGATGGCAACGATCGTCACCGTGAACGGCAGGAACATCGGTTTCCCCTCTCGCCACATTTCGGCAAAGAGTTTGGGATTCGCGAGTTTGTATCCTAACGCCAAAAGGATTGCGGCAAGCGCGGATTTGGGGATCATGTTCAATAGGCCGGGTATCGAAACAACGCAGACAAGCAAGAGAATTCCGTGAACAACAGTTGATAATTTGGTCTGACCACCTGCTTGAATATTCGCTGAGCTTCGAACAATGACGGAGGTCATGGGGAGTCCACCACACATTCCCGCACAGATGTTTCCTACGCCTTGTGCAAGTAACTCGCGATTGGGAGGCGTTGACCGTTGCTTGGGGTCTAATTTGTCCACCGCTTCGATGTTGAGTAGCGTCTCCAAGGATGCAATGATAGCAAGCGTAATTCCCGACAAGTAAACCGCTGGACTCAATCCAACTGCAAAATTTGGAAATGCGAGGTACTTAAACATGCCCATAAATCCATCGCTCACGGGCACATCAACCAAATGAGATTCGCCGATGGTCCAGGGATTTCCAAAAAATTTCAAAAGCTGCGAGGCACCAACACTAAAGACGACGATCAAAAGCGGTGAGGGGACAAGAAACTTCTTGCTTAAGTTGAATTTATCCCACAGTAAAATGATCCCTAACGATGCGAGTCCGACCGCAGCCGCACCAAGATGCAAATCCTGGAGTATGGCATAAAGTTCGGTAAAAGTATTCTGATGGTCTGGCTGCGAGAAGGACATTTCTCCTTCGGGGTCGGTGTCATGACCAAGTAAATGGGGAAACTGCTTTAGTATTAAAATGATCCCGATCGCCGCCAGCAATCCTTTGATAACACTGTTTGGCACGAAAGCAGACAATGCACCAACTTTGAAAACTGCAAACACGATCTGCAGTACACCTGCGATCACAACAGCTACCAAAAAGTTTTCGAACGAACCTAATTTTGTGATCTCAATGGCTACAACGGCAGTTAGACCGGCAGCCGGTCCAGCAACACTTGTCGATGAGCGACTAAGGAGTCCAACTACGATTCCGCCTATGATGCCCGACACGATGCCTGAGAACAAAGGAGCATTGGAGGCTTGCGCAATTCCCAAACAAAGCGGTAATGCTACGAAGAAGACAACAATTCCCGCCATCACGTCTTTCAAGATCGTGCGGATATTCCCATTGTTTGCAGACATATCAATAAAACTTTCTAACAAAAAGAAATTAGGATTTTCGAAGAGTGTAATCGGTGAAAGAAATTTCGACGCATCATGCCTCAGATGCAGGTGAAACTTCGGTTGAGCTTTTACCAAAGTCTTGCCCGTGCAACATCTTGTTCACTGAGGGTGGTTTTGATTCAACTTGATTTGCGTGTATGCCTGTAACAGCACTGGCAAACTGAAAGTATCTCGCGGCAACATGCGGTCTAAATCGAAACGTTTAAAACCGGTGCAGAATTCATAGGGTGCAGCAATGGCAAGCCCCCATCTAAAAACGTTTGGACACTAGCCGTGCACTCGGTGCGATGGTTTGAGCGGAAAACTCAAATAAGAATTGGAGCCAGTTGACCGCAGGGCAAGCGGTGCCCTTTAGTGATTAAAGTTGGCCGACAAGAATTGGGTTGGATTTGCCCGAAAAGTTGACGCGTCTTCCGATCGAAAATTTCACGGGTTATTCGCTTGCGGTAGGATCGTGCCACTCCCGGGTTGGCGACGAAGACCGATTCGTATTCGTTATTCTTGGAATCCCGTTCGCGATCCTTGCTGCTCTCGGAATCTGTTTCCAAAGATTCGGACTCGACGCTCCAACTCGTGGCAGCCACGATGCATTGACGTTCGCAACATAAGCAGATTATCAGCAAAAGTATAGAA
>JANMNK010000969.1:0-2931 GCA_031373875.1 Pirellulaceae bacterium
CCATCAAGCTGTCAGTCGGCGTGAGGGGAGCGACTTTGCTCCTGTTGTCCGGCACCGACTGCTTGAAGGCCGATGATGACACCACGAACAAACTTCAAGCGGGCGTTGCTGCGGTCGATATCAGCCCCACTCAACCAACCAGCATCATTGCAGGCGGATTCCTCGAAGCTCAAGCCAATCGTGTCAATGACCGACTTTTCGTTCGCTGCGTTGTTCTTGACGACGGGAAATCTAAGATCGCGATTGCCATCGTCGACACTTGCATGATGACCCAAAGTCTAATCGACCAAGCCAAGTTACAAGCCAGCAAAGAGTCTGGTATTTCCGTCGACCATATGATGGTGTCTGCTACGCACACCCACTCCGCACCTGCCGCGATGGGCTGCCTTGGCACACGACAAGACAAAGAGTACGCACAGTTTCTTCCCGGAAAAATTGCCGAAGCAATCGTTTTGGCAAATTCGAAATTGCAACCGGCACAAATTGGTTGGTCCTCGATTGATGACTGGGAGCATACCCACAATCGACGGTGGATACGCAAACCAGAAAACAAGATCGTGGATCCGTTTGGCAATGCGACTGGACTGGCTCACATGCATCCGGGCTACTTAAGCCCCGACGTCATCGGGCCATCAGGTCCTGTCGATCCAGAGTTGTCGGTCATTTCGGTTCAAACCAAGTCCGGCCGCCCGATGGCAGTCTTGGCAAACTACTCGCAACATTATTTTGGCGCTGGAGCGATTTCTGCCGACTACTTTGGCCGTTTTTCAAAATATGTCGCGGAGCTGCTTGGCGAAGAAGGCGAAGGTAACGGTCCGTTCATTTGCGCCATGTCACAAGGAACCAGCGGCGACTTGATGTGGATGGATTATGGTTCGCCCGCAAAAACAATTTCTATCGATCGATACGCCGAAGCTGTCTCGCGTTATGCCGAGCGAGCGATTGCGTCGATCACGTATTCGGACTCCGTTCCGCTCGGGATTGTCGAAAAGAAATTGTCGCTCGCTTATCGAGTCCCCAATCAAGCCCGTCTCGAATGGGCCAAGCCGATTGCTGCGAAGATCGAAAATGAACTGCCGAAAAATATTCCCGAAGTCTATGCAATGGAGGCAATTATCCTCCATGAACGTCAAAAAACGGAAATCAAATTACAAGCGATTCGCATCGGAGACTTGACGATAGCTACCGCGCCCAACGAAGTCTACGCCTTGACGGGCTTGAAACTCAAATCACAGTCGCCTTCGACATCGCACTTTAATATCGAATTGGCAAATGGAGCCGAAGGTTACATTCCGCCTCCCGAACAACATACACTCGGCGGTTATACGACTTGGCCAGCTCGCACGGCAGGCCTTGAAGTTCAAGCTGAAACGAAAATCGTAGAGACCTTGCTGGGAGCTCTCGAAGAAGTCGCCGGCCAGCCGCGACGAGCTATGAATATGGAGCAGGGCGAATATGCTCAGGCGATCCTTCGCGCCAAACCAGCCGACTATTGGCGGCTCGACGACGCCGACGGCACTATTGCACGCAACGCGATCCAATCTAGAAAACCTGCAGTTTTGGCTCCAGGCTTCGCATGGTTCTTGCCCGGCGTCGGGAGTGGTACGGGGATCGGCGAACGTGAACAACTGACGCCATCAGCTTTTTCCGCAAACAAACAAATCAATCGCGCGGTGCACTTAGCGGGTGGCCATATTCAAGCGGATGCAACGCACTTCGCAGATTCCTTTTCCATCGCCCTCTGGGTTTGGCTGGGCGAGCGAAGCGGTGCGAGTGCTCGAAGCGGACAACTTGTCACCTTGCCTTCGGGCGATTCACTCATTGCGACCAATTCGGCCGACCACACGGTACGCCTAAGTATCGGCGAATCCGTATCAGAAGAAGTCCTGCGTGCTGATGACTGGAATTTCGTCGTGATCACACGGAGCGGCAAAGAGATATCGGTCTCTGTTAACGGGGAATCCAAACCTACGCTCCCCACGAATGCAAGCATCGACTCGCCGAAACAACCGCTTCGTTTTGGCGAAGGACTCCAAGGCAAACTCGACGAGATTGCTGTCTTCGACCGGCCACTTTCTACTGCAGAAATCGCTTCCTTTTGGAACCTTTCGGGAATCCCCGCTCAAAGAGAGCAAGAATTAACGCTTCGGAAGCAACGCGCGGCCGAACTAGCATCCCGGATCAACCCTCCAAAATTCCCAACTCGCTACACGCAAATCATCGCCGATCTTGAGCCTGTAATCCACTTGCCGCTCGACGCCAAACCCGATCAAGCCGTCGTTGCCGGCCAGGTAGCTTTCACCCCCGAAACCTTCGCGCAGTTTCGTGGCGGACGAATCGAATCGCAGTCGCCAAGCTTTACCGGACCTTATAGTATCTCGCTGTGGTTCCGTTGCGAGACACCAAACAACGTGCAGCCTGTTACCGCGTATTTCTTTTCACGCGGGCCAAACGGCAACAATCTAGCTCCAGGCGATCACCTCGGCATTGGCGGGACGTTTCAAGCCGATTACTCCGGCAAGCTGCTGTTTTTCAACGGCAACCAAAGCGACCAAGTTGCCGTCGGGCGTCACATCATCCCGACGGAAACATGGAATCATGTCGTGATGATTCGAGACGCGAATCGTGTGCGAGCTTACTTGAATGGCGAACCGCAACCGGAAATCGATGCCGAGGTAGTTACCACAGCGACCGAAAACAAAGAGTTTTTTCTCGGAGCACGTAGCGATCAATTCGCGCCGCTCTACGGCCAACTTGCTCAATTCGCATTGTTCGATCGGCCACTGTCAGTCGACGAAGTTCAATTGATTCACGCTGCTTCCGGACAAGCGGTCGGTACGCCCAAGTCGGTGGACCGTGCTCCGCCGAAACCTGACAGCGATCCTATCTCCCCGCAAGAGTCCTTGTCAAAGATTCACGTCCCCGCAGGTT
>JANMNK010000977.1:0-4811 GCA_031373875.1 Pirellulaceae bacterium
CCGAGATCGAAGTCGTAATGTTAGCACATGTTGATAGCACAGCGCTAGCGGCGATCCTCCAGCAGCTTAACGACCAAGTCCTGGCGGCTCGCCAAGGTCAAGTCAGCATCACGCCTCTCGGCCAACCCAACGCGCTGTTGATGATTGGTCGCAAAGAGTCGGTTGACGCGATCAAGGAACTGATTGCCAAACTCGATCAGCCGCTGGATCCCAGCAGCTCGCTTCGCGTCTTCAAGCTTAAACATGCTTCAAGCGTCGATGCCGAGACAACCGTTCGGAGCTTCTTTGTCGAACGACAAGGCGCTGCCGGGCAAGGTCAAGTCGGCGCGGCAACGACCGCACCAACGGGATTAGAAATCCGAGTTCGCGTTGTTTCCGACTATCGCACCAACTCATTGATCGTGCAAGCCAGCCCTCGCGATCTTAACGAAGTCTCTAAATTGATCGAGGAGATCGATGTCGAAAGCACCGCTGCAGAGAATGAAATTCGCGTTTTCGGATTAAAGAACGCAATAGCATCCGAGTTGCAGCCAATCATTCAATCTGCCATCAGCGGCCAAGCTGCTGCTGCAACGGGTGGTCAAGGTGGCCAAGGCGGACAACAGGGTGGACAAGGACAGTTTCAAGGTGGTCAAGGCGGAGGAGCTGGAGGCACAGCGAACAACAGAAGCACGCCGGTCAGTAGCCGACTCTCGATTATTAAGTCGGGTACGACGACGGAATCCGGCATCTTGTCAGGTATCATTGTCACATCGAACCCTGCAATCAATGCACTCGTTGTTCGAGCACCCGCAGCAAGCATGGATTTGGTTGCCGCTCTGATCGAACAATTGGATCAATCGCCAAGTGCCGAGGCACAAATCAAAGTCTTTCAAGTAGCCAACGGTAGCGCAACTGCACTCGCGACAACGCTGCAACAGCTTTTTGGTATTCAATCGACGACTGGCGGTGGAGCGGGCGGTGGGTTGTTTGGTGGATTCCAAAACTTGGGGCAAAACCAAGCTCAAGCCGGTCAGGATGGCAGCATTGTTCCGATGCGAATTTCTGTGGACGTTCGTACCAACAGCATCATTGCTTCAGGCTCCAAAAGTAATCTAGAAGTCATGGAAGTCCTGCTGCTGAGGCTCGACGAAGAGGGCCTGCAAAACAAAACGACGGAAGTAATTTGGCTTCGCAATAACGTCGCCGATACCGTCGCAACAGCCATCACGAACTTCTACAACCAGCAACGTCAAATTCAGTTGCAACAACAATTGCTAAACCAAAACCTCAATCCGTACGAGCAATTGGAACAAACGGTGATTGCCATCGCCGAAACGCAAACCAATAGCATCGTCATCAGCGCGGCACCACGCTACATGAAGCAGATCCGCGACATGGTCGAGCGATTGGACCGTCGTCCTCCGCTGATCGTAATCGAAGTGCTTCTCGCCGAAGTCACTTTGGACGATTCATTCGAGTTTGGGACCGAGTGGGGCTTGCAGGACGCTTTGCTATTCGATCGCGGTACCGCATCGGCTGGCACTCTGGGCTCCCCTTCGTTTAACATTGGACAAGCCGTTACGAATGGTTCAACAAGCAATCGCCGACCGCAAAACGTTGCTGGACAAGGGCTGTCGACATTTGGTCTGGGGCGATCCAATGCTAACCTTGGTTACGGTGGTCTCGTACTGTCCGCCGCCAGCGATTCGGTCGGTGCTTTGCTGCGAACGCTGCAAGACGCCAATCGATTGCAAATCCTTTCGCGTCCACATGTGATGACGGTTGATAATGCCGAAGGCTTTGTTCAAGTTGGTTCGCGAGTACCGCGTGTGCAAAGTGTGACGGCCGCACTCAACGGTGCGGGACCAACAATTTCGACTCAAGATGCCGACGTCGGTTTGATCATGCGAATCCAACCTCGAACCAATCGTGACGGATTGATTCTCATGAACGTCGCCATCGAGCGATCTTCGCTGGGCAACGTCGACTTGGGGATTCCCGTCGGATTCGGACCGAACGGTGAAGTCATTCGTTCGCCAATTATCAATACCACACGAGC
This sequence comes from Pirellulaceae bacterium, assembly GCA_031373875.1. Lineage (GTDB taxonomy): Bacteria > Planctomycetota > Planctomycetia > Pirellulales > Pirellulaceae > JANMGV01. The sequence goes on from JANMNK010000977.1 coordinate 2,042, forward strand.
ACAGACCCGAGTCAGTGCGTTTGACAACCAAACGGTCGTCTTTGCAGGTTTGATAACCAAGACCCGCAGCAGCCGATCTCGTCGCATTCCATTCTTGGCCGACATTCCGGTTGCCGGAGCTTTGTTCCGATTTGATTCAGAATCCGAGTCTCGGACGGAACTGCTCGTTGTCATGACACCTCGAATTATCCAGAGCCCAGACGAAATGACCATGCACAACGATACGGAAACATCGCGTATGAGCTGGTGCTTGGCAGATGTGCTCAACATTCATGGTGACCCATCGTTGCAAGCTGGAAATGGACTTTGGGGTCCAGCCGCCTCGCCGGTCATATTCCCAGACGTCGAACCAGCCGTCTCGTTTGATCCATACGGCCGTCCACAATTCAACTCAACGCCTGGCGAAACAGCTTACGGTATGACGCCTCCCGTGATCGACGCGACCGCAGCGCCACCGCAATATCCAGCTTTGCAAGGGGAGCCTCCAGTCGAAATCGCACCGAATGTCCAGCCAATGGGATTCAATGCCCCAGGTCAAGGCCCATCGGTGGTTCCTGCGATCGGCATGTCAGGGAATTTCCCGAACAATGTTGGTACGCCTTTGACGCCCATCAATTTGAATCCAGAAGGTTCGAGCAACCCTCGCTAGTTCCGAACTTGTGCATACAAAACATTTTGGCAACTCGTTTCTTTGGATAATCCTATGTCACGAAAATATTTGATGATCGCTTTCTCTGGCATGATTGTGTTTTCGGGATGCCAGTCCTGGACGAGTAAACCCGGTGCTTCGGCACCATCCGCCAAGAAAAGCTCGTGGTTCAAATTTGGTAAGAAAGAATACCAAACTCCACAAAGCATGGCGGTCATCTGGAAAGAAGACACTATCTTCGTTCCAGGCAAAGCTCCCACACGCGGTTTTGGCGGACGGGTATATTTCTACAATGAGAAATCCCAAGCGATCCCGGTCGAAGGTGAGTTGACCGTCTACGGATACGATGAGTCGCAACCGAGTCACTTGAAGACCAATCCTGATCAAGCTGACAAGAAATTCAAATTCACTTCGGAACAATTCACCCAGCATTTTTCAGAAAGCCAACTGGGTGCGTCCTACAGCATTTGGATTCCTTGGGATGAAATCGGCGGGGCGACCAAGAAGATCGCTTTGCTCCCAACATTCGTAACGTTGGATGGCAAACTTGTTCGCGGCGAATCCAGCACCCAAGTTTTGCCAGGCCAGGGTCCTTCCGAACAACCAGGAATGGGTGGCTCGCCCGTGCAAGCTGTTAGCTACAACGAAATCACAGGGACGACGACCAACACTTCGTCGGATCCAAATACATCGATGCGAACAACCACGATCGGATTGCCTTCGCAAATGGCACAACGGCTGACACAACCCGTCAAACCAAATCCAAACAGTATGCCGGGTCAGTTCCAACAACCCGGGACCGATGCCAAAGCCGCACAGATCTATGAGATGTTGCAACAAATGAACCAGAAGAATGCCGCGCCATCGGCAGTCCAGCCAGCGTACGGAACAGCCGTCAAACCAGATGCAGCGACAACGACGAACTCTTCGGTGATGCCCGCATCGACTTTTATAAGCGCACCGGCTTGGCCTAACGCACCTCTTGGCCGGTAACAGGCTCTGCTGCCGGAGTTCCAACAACCAACTCGCTCTTGACGATATCGATGCCTGGCTCAAGTTTGACTAGGCGTTCGATCAAGTGGACGTCGGCTTGAGACTTGACGACGCCTCTAAGAGTGGCGGTTCGTCCATCGACCGTAACGTCAACGGATTTCAGTCGAGCTGGCATTGGCAGCTTCGACAAATGCGTGTTCACCCTGGTTGCTTTGGCTGTGTTCGACACTCCGACGTATTCGAATCCAATTCGGAGTTGAGCGCGTACTTGACGTGAGTTTCTACCGGTCTGTTGGCCGCCGGTCATGCCGCGACCGCCCATCATTCCACCAAGTCCACCCATTCCCATTCCGCCCATACCCATTCCACCCATCCCCATCCCGCCAAGGCCACCCATCCCCATCCCGCCAAGGCCTCCCATTCCCATACCGCCGAGGCCACCCATTCCCATTCCACCAAGCCCACCCATTCCCGTTCCACCCATGCCGCCCATCCCGGTTCCGCCCATACCGCCGGTGCTCTGACCGCTGGCCATTCCCGAAAAGTTGTTCGTGGCAGCGCCGCCAAATCCACCGAAAATATTCGTAGCGGTAGGTGTGCCTAGTCCGCTTGTACCGGAAAAACTTCCAAACTGAGTTCCGCTGGTAGTTCCAGCCGACATACCTTGTTGGCCCGTGCTACCTGTTGCGCCAAAGCCACCTGATGTCCCACCCGTGCCAAATCCGCTTGTCTGTGCATTGGCCACAACTGGGGCAAAGGTCGCTGCAATTAGGAACGAGAATCGCAAGAATTTCATTGCGAATACCTTTCTGCCGAAAGCTTGTTCGGCATACCAAGCACAAATGTTTTATCGAGGTCGGATTTGTCGAATTCGAAGCGACCTGAGTCGCTATCTTCAATCATCTAGAACACGCAAGCCGTCAAAAGGTTGCGTTCAGCTTAAATTGTAACACGGCAAAGCCTTCGAGGGGAATTTCCATCTCCCCCGATTCTCGACTTTATTAAGCCCCGTTCTAGATGCCATCGCCAAACGGCATATTTTTAACGCAATCGCAGTTTTTTTCGAAGTTTGCGGAGGTAGGAACCAAGGAAACCTTGCCGGTAGCGACCGATGTAAGGGCACATGCT
>JANMNK010000979.1:0-4905 GCA_031373875.1 Pirellulaceae bacterium
CGAAGCCGTTCGCCGAAATCGGCTGGATCGGCGTATCGGACGGCATTTCCATGGGTACGGACGGCATGAGTTATTCGCTGCAATCCCGCGACTTGATTGCCGATTCTATCGAAACCATTATGGCCGCTCAGTGGTATGACGCGCTTGTTGCGATACCGGGTTGCGACAAGAACATGCCTGGCTGTTTAATCGCGATGGGTCGTTTAAATCGTCCGGCTATCATGGTTTACGGTGGCACTATTCGCGCAGGAAAATGGAATAACGAGTCGTTGGATATCGTCTCGGCTTTTCAATGCTACGGACAATTCATTTCAGGCCAAATCAGCGAAACGGCGAGGAGCGAAATCGTCCGTCATTCCTGTCCAGGTGCCGGTGCGTGCGGTGGCATGTACACAGCCAATACCATGGCTTCGGCGATCGAAGCGTTGGGGATGTCGTTGCCTTATTCCTCGTCGATTCCCGCCGAAGATCCTGCCAAAGCGGAAGAGTGCAAAGCAGCGGGTCGTGCTATCTACCGTTTGCTGGAATTGGATCTCAAGCCACGGGATATTATGACGCGTGCCGCATTCGAAAATGCGATGGTAATCGTCATTGCCTTGGGTGGCAGCACAAACGCTGTGCTTCATCTGCTTGCCATGGCACGGAGTGTCGATGTACCGTTGACGATCGACGATTTTCAGAAGGTTAGCAATCGCGTGCCGTTCTTAGCGGACTTGAAACCGAGTGGTAAATTTGTTCAAGAAGACCTTCATTCCATCGGCGGTACTCCGGCCGTCATCAAGTACTTGCTCGAAGCGGGATTTATGGATGGCTCTTGCATGACCGTCACGGGTCGGACGTTGGCCGAAAACATGGCGGAACTTCCTGGCCTCAAGACCGGGCAAAAAATTGTTCAACCACTCAGCGCTCCGATCAAAGCGACCGGGCATATTCAAATATTGCGTGGCAATCTTTCGCCGGATGGTTCCGTCGCAAAAATAACGGGCAAAGAAGGCTTGAGCTTTGCCGGCCCGGCACGATGTTTTGACGGAGAAGAAGCAATGCTCAGCGCACTTGAGCAAGGCAAGATCCAGAAAGGCGACGTGATCGTCATTCGTTATGAGGGACCGAAAGGTGGCCCTGGCATGCCTGAAATGTTGACGCCAACATCGGCCATTATGGGAGCAGGCTTAGGAGCCGATGTTGCCCTCATTACCGACGGCCGATTCTCGGGTGGCTCGCATGGTTTCATCGTTGGCCACGTCACTCCAGAAGCTCAAGTCGGCGGCCCCATCGCGTTGCTTGAGGATGGCGACATGGTGCGCATCGATGCCGGGACAAACACTCTGAGTGTCGATGTTTCGGACGCGGAAATGGACAAGCGTCGACAAGCTTGGACTGCGCCGCCGTTAAAAGCAACTCGCGGAACCCTTTTCAAGTACATCAAAACCGTCAAAAGTGCCTCGGAAGGCTGCGTCACCGACGAATGAACCACCCAAGTGGTTTGCCGGGATAAACTTTCGGCAATCGGCTGCGATGTCCCGCAAATCGGCTTTCCCTGAATATTTCCGATATTCTTTAGAAACCCTGACCCTACGACTGTCGTACCAAAATTGTCGTTTTACTTAGTTTTTGGGAAACATCCAATTTCTGCGTGCATTTTTCCCGAAGGAAAAGAAACGCACCGTAATGTCCAAAGACGGGGGTGCATTCAGAACTTGGGCAAATACCGAACATCCCAATCTATTTTGCTGTCAATTTGCTTAACGAAGCAGCGAATAAGATGAAAACGGAACTCGGAACCCCGCCGATGGTTTAAACGTCTGAATCTCGGACTGTTGTGCAACTGAATACGTCGCTAATGTCGTGTTCATCGCAGTTTCGATTCCAGCTTCGCACAAACCTCACCCAAACCGCCAACCTGCGTCTTCCCGTATTTTCTCATGTCCTCGGCAACAAAACAAATCGATCAACGTTGTCAGGCCACCGACGGTGCTTACGAAGCCTCACGTGTTGACTACAAACGGCTCGGCCTAAACGTCGCAGAATCGCGTTTGGAAGTTATTCGTGCGGCGACCCGTCGCCAAGCTCGTCGTGCCTACGAAGGTGCTGCGACTAGCGAAGGCGTGGAGGTCCAATTATCAAGCATTGCGTTAACAGCATACCGCCTGCTTGATCCGCGACGCCGCCTTCGGATGTCGGAACGAGTTCAATTGTGTTATCCATTGGATCGTGACGACGACGTTCCCTTTCTACCGATCCCGTTTTCCATTCTAAATTCGCCCGAACCACCGCCTGCGTTGATCGTCCGCGACGAAAACGATAATTTCGAAATTATCGATTCGGAATTGGTGCAATTGATCGAGTCGGGTGTAGACCACACGATTTACGAGTCCCGTCAAGTCGCAGATTTTTTGCGCCAAGAAACTTCGCGGCAGCGAGCAGTTTTTCAAAGCAAGGTTTACCGCTGGTCCGCAATTGCAGGCACCAGCCTCCTTGGGATGATCGTTTTCCTTGGTGCGTTTTGGTTCGTTGCGAATGGTAATCGTTCCAAAGTTATCGGCGAGGTCATCGCGGAGCGAAGCGACTCGAATGTTGCGATCCCCAGCGAATCAACTTCGACAGCAATTCCACTCAGCAAAATAAATCCGCCCAGCAAAATCCCTGTAGCTTTACCGACCGTTCCGACAAACAAGAAATCTTCGCAAGCAGATGAAAATGCTTCATCGGAATATCCAGTAGGCTGGGACTCAGATTTCCCCAGCGTATCGGTCGACAGGCCGACGACCGACCAGCCCAATTCGGTCGAAGAAGCAATCGCCTCCGAGCCAGGTGATACGCAACCAGATACGCCGCTCAATGCAGGCAGCGAAATCGAGACTTCCTCTTCCGAACTTGTTTCTCAACCTCCCAAGGATGGCGAAACTCAGCAAACTGAGAGCGCTGCAACAGGGCCATCCGAGACGCTCCTGCGGATCGAGGGTTCTCGAGCGTTCGTAGATTGGTCGAAAACATTCACTTTGGAACTGCGACTTCGATCGGATTGGGGTCTTAAAAGAAAACAATGGCTAATGGGCGACGTCGAGTTACTGCCCATGCCTGAAGCTCCTGGCGTGCAAGTCGCAGGCTGGCAAGCTTGGCTAGAACCGGGAAGTCAAACTGGAAAGCGTTCGCTGTTTCTAGCAACTTCGGCCGGAGTGCAACTTGAGCTGCCTTCAGTTACCAGCGACGATTGCATTCTTGGGATTTCTTCGGATGGAACCACCGCCAAGCTATCCATAGACGGCAACTCTTTCGGCGAGTTCAAAGTCGATGTACTTCGACAAAGCTTTTTGCCTAGCTCCCAGCAGATGCATGTTCACAGCAACGCATTATTCAAGCCAGATGCCAAGTCCGACACTGCTGCCGATGCCCTGAGTGTCGTAAGAATTTGGAACCATGCAAAGGAATTCGACACCAAAGCAGGTTGGCAGTCGAAGGACAAACCGAATGAAGGGGCAATTCTCTGGATTGATCGGGATGCCACTGGTTTGTGGCTGGACATGGCTCGAGATCGACACATTATCCGTACCGTCGGACTGGATGGGTTACCCGCGATTCGACAAACGCAAGTTCAGAAGCCTGCCACACCCGACGAGAGCAAAACAGACCCTTGGCTTGCCGTCGAAGAGGAATCAGCCACAGCCGATTCTAAGAACATGGAAACGGGTGATGAACGAGCCAAGCAACCGGCCGAAGACGAGCTCAAGGTTTCTCGAGAACGGTTGGCGAGAATTCTCAAAGACAAATTTGCGTTGGCCAAGACCGACCCAGACGCGAGACGACAATTGACTGTAGAGTTGACCAAGCTCTCGCGCGAAAGTGAGCCTGGATCCGCCGACCGATTTGCGATCTTGGAAAGCTTGATCGCGAACGTATTGGAAGATGCAGGCTTGGCTCCTGCCGTTCGATATTGCGATCGCTTGGAAAAAGAGTTCGATTGTTCTGCTTGGAAAAAACGCGTTGAACTTTTCGAATACCAGTCGAAACGAGCGGATACACTCGACGCATTTCGCGAGCTGACAATGCTTGGTTGCCACATGGGTGAACTTGCACTGCAGAGTGAAGAACTCGAAGCGGCCACCGATCTGTTTCGGTTGGCGATTGTCGCTGGCAATCGATCTCAGGACGATGAACTGAAGGCCCTGGCCAAACGTCGCAAAGACGATGTTTCGCTTGTTCGACGACGAATGTCGTCCATGACCAAAGCGAAAGCGCGTTTAGAACAAAACGAAGCTGATGCGCACGCGGCGAGTGACTTGGGAATCTATTTGGCCATCGTTCGAGATGATTGGGCCGCCGCTGCACCGTACTTGGCCAAGGCAAACGAGGAGCGTTGGAAAAGCATTGGCGAATTAGAATCGTCTTCGCCAACAGATGCAGAGAATCAAACAAAATTGGCCACGCTCTTAGCTGACTGCGCAGGTGTTTTGAAAAGTCGCGAATCCGATGCGGCACGCTTGCGCTCGATCTATTGGCTTGAACAGGCCGTAACCAATGCTCGCGGTTTGCTGCGAGCAGAAATCGAAGACTTGCTGGCGAAACAACAAGCGTTGCTACCCAGCGATCGTCAGCCTCAAACGATTGCGCGTTTTTCGACTTCGCAAAATGACGTTACCAACAGTTCCAACACAAATAGTAAGGTCCTCGAAATTCCCGAAGAGTTGCAAGGCATGCTCGGGCGAATTCTCGTGAACGGCATGGATGCTGGCGTGTTGTTACGCTACGAGACCGGTGTGGAAATTAACGATTCCCAAATGGTCGATATTCTCAACAACGTCAACCGACAGGGGGATACCATTCGAGTAGAGTTCATCGGGTTGCTTATGCTAAAGCAGAAAACAGAACTTAAAATAGTCCAGTTGGCTGGATCTGCAAAAATGGGTT
>JANMNK010001044.1:0-5925 GCA_031373875.1 Pirellulaceae bacterium
CCCGGCATCGATCGTGTCGTTACCTGCGCCGCCATCAATGGCAACATCGACACTGCCTTCAACGATGATTGTGTCATCACCATCGCCGCCGCGAAGTGAATAGAGCGTAAGGCTGGCTTCGTCGTTGATCCTAAGAGTGTCGTTGCCCTCACCCATGTCGGCGTACAGCCGATCAACTAGCCCAACGAATCGTTGCGTGATCCCACCTGCGCTGATGTCCACCGTATTGCGCGATACAAAACGGACTGGATCGAAGGGGCCTCCGCCGGGAATAAGTACGGGAAAGGATCGAATCACGTCGACCGTGAAATTCTCGTTCGTACTGGCACCTGCCTGCAGAATCAGCGTATAGCTAGCTGCGTCGTAAGTGAAAAGCTGTGGCGGAGTAACCGGAGGTGGTTTCAGCGATGTAGGGATTTCGATACGATCAGTGGTGAATTCAAACAGGGGAGCGCTGAGAAATGTCCATGTCTTATCAAAACCGACAAATCCAAATGGGCTATCAAAACCCACTGTCAACTGAGCTTGGGCTGTGCCATTCAGACTTCCATTGACATCGAATAACCGGTCTGTCAAATGCCCTGGTACAAAGGGGCGAATCTTCGCGAGATTCAAGGGGTTGGCTATTTTGGCATACAGGTTTCCGCTCAGCCCTCCTGTAACCGTAAACGTGGCAAAGTCTGGCAATCCGATGCCCGGCCCGACCCCAACCGTTCCCTGAACATAGAGATGCGTATCACGATCGATCCACAGTCCGTTGAGAATTTTACTAGCGTCAAAACTACCAGACGCATACAGAGGGGCGATCGCTTCCTGAAGCCCACGCGTGTCGTAACCAATCCGGGCAACTGCGTCAATTTGGGCTAACGCGGTCACTTGCACAAAAAATCCCGGAATAATTTTAATTTGAAAGGAGGCGTCGAGTCTCTCGTACAATTTTAGCTTCGCGGTGATCAGGTCTTTTTCCTGACCCAACAACATGCCCACCAACACATCGCCGGGATTCTTGACGATGGGGAAAGTAAATGAGAGTCCGGTCTCGTCACTTGTGCCGCTCAATTGTTCCCACAAGGAGTTGATCTCGTCCCCGATTCCCGCAGGTAGTGGCAGTGCACTGATCTGATTTTTAAAACCATCGAAGTTGATTCCACCGTCGGCTGTTACCAGGCTCGACCAATTCCCTACCCCCAGATCTCCCAACAAGCTTCTGGCAGCATCCAACAGAGAATTCCCATTCGGGGCGGAAATATTGAAGCTGCCGACGTTAATAACGCCGCTTGCAAGGCTGACGAGAAATTCAATCTTATTGGCGTAATCTCGAAGCTTGATAGCCTGATCAATGACGTTCAATATCTCCGTTGGCGGCGAAGGCAAGCTTCGAAGCGCGCTGGACAGCGATAGCAAATTGATCTCGCCTGCCCCCAAGGCTTCGGAAATGTCACTCACGCCAGGAATCCTTTTTGTCAGCACGTCGAAAACCGGTTGCAATGGTTTCAGAATTGCCTTGACGTCGTTCGCGATCGGCTCAGCGATACTCCCCAACAGCGAGCTCAAATCGATCTTCACATTATTAAATGCCAGCAGTGGTGCGCCCCATGCGCCGCCAAACGGTGTGTCTGCAGAGACATCAGGTAGCGCCCATTGGAATACCAATTCGGTCGAGAGCTTCGGCATACCGTCGCCAGCGACCTGAACTACGACGTCAGCATGCAAATTCACAGCCAGCGTCTGTCCATTAACAATTAAACCGCCGCCGAGCTTCGGGGATGAAATGGAGATCGGCGGATCGCTCGCACCAAAACCTCCCGTCACGTCTGCACTAATAGTCAACGAGAGGTCCGCATCAGCGGGTTCGGTGCCGGCCGTCTTGTCCGTCACGCTGACGTTCATGAATCCCAATCCGGCGGTGAAGGAACTCGGCAAGAACCCACTGAGCGTCAATTGTAATTCCTTGTTCGACGTATCTGTTCTGAAGTACACTCCATCGGTTGTGTTGTAACCAAAGTTAAAGTTCTCGTATTTAAGGCCCACAGTGAATTTGCCGTTCGTGTTGTCGGCTGGTTGGAACGGCACCGAGTCAACGCCCAGACCAACTGCCGAATCGAACTGGCCAGTGGTGTATCCAAGGTCGATCGACACATCGACTGAGTTCGAACCAAGGGGGGCCGTGACCCTTACGTCTGACCTTGATTTGTTGGCCAGGACGTCAATGCCATCGCCCTCATTACCGAGTACCTTAAAAATCTCTTCCGCTATCTGAGACGCTGCGCTTGTGGGACTGAATGAACGCAAAGTACTGTCCAGCTTGCTTTGGAACTTAGTCAGATCCTCCGTTAACTGGGAGATTTGACTCAATGGTTTATTGATCAGGGGCAGTTTTGCGAGGCTACCGACCGCGTGGAGGCCGGACGTAATCGTCGACAAGGCACTACCGGGGCCAGATACATCATCCGCAATATCCTTGAAATACCCGGCATCCAACACTCGACGACACTCGAACTGCTCAAAGCCGGAAGCGCACAAGGAGCGTAGTTGCCGTTTGTAGCTTTTGACCGATCGCCTACTTCGCTTGCTGAACAATTTTGATTTTTTCCCGGCCATGGCAATCTCCCCCAAATGTTTGCGTCGGACAAACGTCGAAAATCGGTGTCCCTAGTAAGCAAATCGCAAACAAAAGTGACAATGCACAGAAACTTCAGTTTTTTTTCCGAAACTGGTGACATTGTCTCATGGATCAAACGCGACGTCGTTAATAACACACGATTCGGCCGTGTCCTGTTGAGACGGTTCAATCCACTCGATAGGGATACTGGCTTGAGAAACCAGGGGAAGGTTTAGGCAATGACAATGCAAGGACAATAGAACGAAAAAACCTTGACCACCAGCATCTATCGCGGTTCAGGCCAAAGCTACGATGAATTCCATAAAACTTGCCGAGGCTCGACCAGACAAAAACTATTCCCTCAAGCGGGAGAATACAACCGCTGAAAGCAGAACGGTGGTTGGGATAAGCGGGCTCTTTTAGTTCAGCCTACAAATCAGCGTCATTCATCAGAGATTGGGCTTCCCGAAAGAATTCGTCTAACTCCTTTTGCTGCGCAAACGGGAGTTTTGCCCGAAACTGATCACTCAAGGAATGAGCTCGCTCAAAATAGTCCCGCGCCGCTGTGCGATCGCCAAGTTTTGAGCTGCACATCGATAGGAAATAGAGATCAAAGGGCTGAGATTCCGGAGCTTGGTTTTCCAGACTTTCCTTTAACATCTTCAGAGCGTCATCAAATTTTCCGGCGCGATACAGTGCGACACCAAGCGTGTTTGCATACAGGCTTCGCTCCTTCTCAGTGCAGTTTTGGATGGCAAACTGTGCAAGTTCAGCAGCCTTTTGAGGATCTCTCAATTGCATAGGTCCCGTTGCCAGCAACCACGCTAAATTATTACAGTCTTGAGGATTCGTAGGGTTTAGAGCAAGAGCACGCTTGATCGACGCGCGAGCTGAGTCAAATTCGAATCGCGCGGCCGCGACGTCAGCTTGAACAATGTGATGGCCAGCTTCAACTTGTCGGAACCTTTCGTCGAATACAAATTCGACCTTTGGCAATTGGGCATCTTCAGTATTTGCTAGATTCCCAAGCCCAGTCGCCGAACTCCCAAGACGAAGGGGCGAATTGCCGTCGTCCACTTGCCAGCCCAGTTTTCTTACATCAAGTTCCATTTGAATGGCATCGAGATGCCAGACGTGCGCTGTGTCGCTTCCAGGTATCGCCGCTAATTGCCTTCCGTCAGGACTATAAAACAGACCATTAAGTTGCTTTTCCGTGGGGCCAGTCAGGAGCAGGAATTCCTGACCCGTGTTGGAATCAATCAAGTGGATTCGTCCAAGCGAATCGGAGGCAGCTAACGTCTTACTATCAGGTGAAAAGCACACGCTCACGCCACTGTTTGGCTGACCTAACACCTTCACTGCATAAAGCCGCGCCCAGGATCGCGTATCCCAAACATTGATTTCTCTACCGTTCGTTGCAAGCAATTTGCCATCTGTGCTGAATTGAACCGTACATTCCGACGGATCAGCTATGGTGTGTAGCAATTTTCCATTTTCTGAATCCCAAATGCAAACATTACCACCGTTCCAACCGCCCGACGCAACTTGCTTTCCGTCCGGGCTAATGGATACCCGTCTCACATCGCGATGCGGAGTTTTCGTACGAATGAACTTGTCCTTTTCCATTGACCACATGAACACCCCATTGTAATCGCAAACGGCAATCATCTTCCCATCCGTTGCTAACTCAAAGGGAGCCGGTGCAAATTCGGTTCGCAGAATGTCAAGCTGTTTTGGAGGGCCAAATGCAACATGCGTTGTTGAATTCTGGTCGACGTCTTCGACTAGCTGCCAATGGTTAAGTCCCCGTTTGATAAATCCCTGTTCGTCAGTTCCAAATTCGTTGGACGACACAAGCGATCCGTCAGGACAAAATCGCACATAACCGCCTGGCATCACAGTTTGAACCAAACTGGTCATGGAATTCGCTTCAAAGATTTCGACCTCGTTGCGGCTTGAGTAAGCAAGAAATCGTCCGTCGCGACTGAACGATAAATCAGCCGATCCGTACGGCGCGGAATCTCTCCGTAGTGCGGGGATGGTTTGGTAAACGGAAGGGCACGAAATGTTGACTCTTGAGATGGTCTCGCTGTCGAGAGATTGAATTAAATTGAAGCCGCCAGTCGGGGCAGCAGAAATCCATTCAAGAGGTTGCCCTTTTTGCGAAAACTCCTTTTCGCCACTGATGACATCCCACAATTGAAGATTCTCGCTCCACATGTCATAGGTGCACAACCGATTGCCATTCGCATCAAAAACGAACCAGGATAGACCTTGAGGCCCAATCGACTTCAGTCGCTCGCCGCCAACAATATCCCAAAGTTCGATTCCATTCTTATCCGAACGTACTGCTAATATCTTAGAGTTAGGATGCCATCCAAAACATGAATAGGATGGTAGAATGGGAGCCGAAACTCGAAGGATCACATTACCCGAATCCAAGTCGACAACCTGTATCGAATCGTCAATCACCATGGCAACGTGTTGCGAATCGGGTGAAATCGATATGCGTTTTTCGACACTGAATTTACCGACCACCCGAATGGACTGCGGACTGCCCAGACTCACGACTTTCATTTCCCCACTACCATCAATCCCAATCAACTGGGTTCCATCGCCGTTGAATGCCCAGGGGCCTCCACTTGTCGATTCAAATACCGGTTCAAGCGAAGCCGTGTCCAGTTGATAGATGCGACACTGGTCATGAAAGATCGCGAGCCTGGTCCCATCTGGGCTTAGGACCAATGTCGATTTTGGCGAAACATTCTCTATTCTGCCCAACACCTTCCCGTCATCTACTCTTTGCACGACCGCCGAGTTAGGTGAACTCAGGTACGCACACACAGATAGTGAGTTGTCAAACGAGTGCAGATAAGCGGATTCAGGCCAAGGCTTTTTCCATTGTCCATCAATACCCATATCAGGCAACGCCAGGGCTGCTACCGTTGCGTTTCGCATTCGATCGATCTGGCTTGGACCGAATTTAATTGCATTTCCCAATTCTCGCGCTGTCTCGATAGCTTTCAAGCTTTCAAACCGCTGTCCTACTTGGCGGCTAGTTCGAAGAGCGTCTGCCTGCGCTATGCTTGATTCCCATAACTGATCGAGTGCCTGCATCTTCAGGGACTTTTCTGTGATCTCCGACTTGGAAGTAATCTGAAGCTGGTTACCCAGCATGATCAAGTATACGCCGCTCACCGAAGCCACCATGAAAAGCACCGATGCGACCAACGCCGTGAGTGTCGTCTTGACGGGATTCCGCCGACACCAGCGCCAACCGCGCTCGAGCATCATTGTATGGCGAGCAATTATCGGCTGATTGG
>JANMNK010001206.1:0-20959 GCA_031373875.1 Pirellulaceae bacterium
TGAAGCCACACTTGGGGGCTGTCATTGGCTCCGAACAAATGCGGAACAGTTAATGGGCGATTCAGCTACCGACTCTAACGTGAAGATGTATGCTCTTGAAGATTGCGAATCATTAAACGAGTGTCCGAGAGTAATGTGCAATACAAAAATGAAGACTGCGAATTTTATAGAAGAGCAGGGAACTGAGATGACGCGTCAATCGCGATGGAACCGCGTCTCATTCTTGGGACTGGTGGTTGTTGGCTTGGTGATATTCTGGGCGGACAGCACATTTGGAACTGACGAGGAGAAGAAACTTGCCAAGGACCAGAACTCTCGGATTGTTGAGAATTCTGCTGCGATAGAAATGGCCAAGCGAATTGATTCGTTTGTCGATACACGATTGTCGGAAGCTGCGTTGTCTAAGGCTCCGCCCGCGACGGATGCAGAGTTCATTCGCCGAATTTATTTGGATGTCACCGGCACGAATCCGGAGCCATCGGCAGTCGTTGAGTTCATTCAGGACACAGACAGTAATAAGCGATCAAAGCTAATTTCGAGTGTCGTAGCATCGCCAGCCGTCGCAACTCGCCTGGCGGATGTTTGGACGGACTTGCTTGTAGCTGAGGACCCTGGCCAAGACTTCGGAATGCCCGCCCGCGAATCGCTTCGCCGATGGCTGTACCGTAGGTTTCAAGAAAACCAGCGATACGATCGCATTGCTGGCGATTTGTTGATTGCAACGGGAAGTGCACTGGATGAGCCCACAGCCTTTTTTACTTCACTGGAGCTGAAGCCCGAAAAGTTGGCTGAGAAAACGAGTCGCGTATTTCTCGGTATCGCACTGGATTGTGCGCAATGCCACGATCACCCTTTTGATTCTTGGAAGCAGTCCGATTTTTGGGCGTTAGCAGCTTATTTTGCGCAACTCAAATCCAACGCGGGTGAAGTAGCTTTGAATCAACCGATGAATAACGTCAGCATCTTCGATTCAGGAACGGGGGAAGTTACACTTCCCGAAAAGGACACCGTCATTGCTCCGCGTCCACTGATTACCGGAGTAGAAAGTAGTCTAGGTACGGGCTCACGTCGTCAGCAATTGGCAATTTGGATCACAAGCAAACAGAACCAGATGTTCTCACGAGCGGCAACCAATCGCATTTGGTCGATGTTGATGGGACGCGGACTGATCGAGCCAGTCGATGAAATGGGTATAAAGGCTGAGGCGTCCCACCCGCAGCTTATGGACGAATTGGCGCATTTTTTTAAAGCAAGCGATTTCGATATTCGCCAATTGATCACGGCGATAACGTTGAGTGAAACCTACGCACGCAGTACGCGAGGTGCTGCGGACAATGCTGACCCAAGTCACTATGCGACGATGATTGCGAAACCGCTCACGTCGAGGCAAATTGCCAATTGCCTGAGACAGGTTGCTCGCGTCCCAGTGCCAGTCGCCAATCAAATCGATCCTTGGCAACAATTGGCGAGCGAACTCGGAGCGATGCGCGGCGATGCTTCTGAGTTTACGGGAGGAGTGATTCAGTCTTTACGTACACAGCATGACCCGAAAATGGAGCAACTTTGGGAGACGTCGTCATCGCGATTGCTTCATGCGTTGAATGCTCCTTATTTGGATTCATCCGGCAAGGTGCGATGGATGTACTTGGCGACCGTTTGTCGTCCACCAACCGACGATGAATTGAGAACCCTGTCGCCATTGCTTGGCCAAAGCGGTGACGAAAGCAAAGTCGCCGAATGGCCGCGCGACCTGTTGTGGGCTCTGCTCAATAGTTCCGAATTCGCCATGACACCGTGACCAACTAGTCGATGAGAGGAACCGTCACCGTGCTGTGCATGCTTAAGATGCCCTTATCATTGAAATCGGTCGACGCCGTTTGTTTGGGTATCATCGTCGTTGCTGTGATCACTGCTCCTGGATGCAACAAATCGAACAACCCGGCTTCGCTGGCGCAGTCTATCGCTGAAAAGAACTCATCCGACGAAAAAGCAGCAATCCAAAAAATAGACCAAATTACCGCGATACAATCCGATGCAGAAAAGCCTGTCAGCGATGCATCGGCTGGACCTGTCGCAATGCCGGAGTCGAGCAGCGATCAAGCGAATAGCAATCAAGTAAACAGTGTTGATCAGTCAAGTGTCACGACGCTTCCATTACCCTCCTATGACGAAATGAAAGAACAAGCCGACGTAGGCAAGTGGACTTGGCGCCGATACGTTTTGCTTGCAGACTCTGGCCCAATTTTGCTAGACTTTCAAATTGCCATTGGCGGCCAAAGCCTTGGCAAGCAAATCGAATCCAATAAAAACCGAGTCATCTCTGAGTTGATACCGGATTCTCTCGAAAGCACGACGTGGGGGCAGGTCGTAGATTCACCGAGGCTGTCCCAGAGTGTCTTCTCGAATCTGCGTCCCACGGATGATCAACAGAAAAAAGATATTATCAAACGATACGACATAGACGGTAACGGCCATCCAAGTGTCAATGAATTGTGCTCCTACCTTTCGCGTGGTATTGCTGATCGCAACGTAATCATTTTTGACGAAGCCAATCGCTTCCGTTCGGAGAACTTGGAGCAATCCTCCGTATTCGGGCAGATGGATGCTGATCAAGACGGGATTCTAAGCGACAGCGAATTATCTCAATCTTCGGTTCGACTTGCGAAGCTGGATTTGAACGGCGACTTTATTGTATCGGGCTCTGAAGTACGACCGCTGGAAATGGACCCTCAAGCATTCATGCGGCAGAGGAATCAGAATGTCGACGATGCCTTTATTTTCATGAACCCAGAGGACGAACGGACAACGGCAACTACAGTACTACGGCGATATTCCTTTTCAAATACTATTGTCATGGATGATTGGCCCGAACGAGCAGATTTGTTTGGCTTGTTGGATTCCGACCAAGATGGCGAACTAATCGCCAAAGAACTTCGACGGATCATCGCTGCTCCATCAGACATGGTATTCCAGCTCGCACTGCCAGAGATCCATTCGTCGGAAGCAACTTTAGAAAGTGTGGCAAAGCAGTCTCCAGACGTGGCTGAAATAAAGCGTGAAGAGAACGATGAAGAGAAAGCGGCGGCCTCTAAAGTTAGTTTTCGCTACCATGCCCGGATGCTGAATCAATGGTCGACAGTTTTGGGGAATCAAGTGATCGATTTGCCCCATGTTCGTTTTCGCGCGCAGTTGCTTGATACGCTTGAGCAGGAGAATCTTCGAATCCGCACAGAGCAGCAAGCTTCACAATTAGGTATCACGCCAACGCATTCGCGCGACGTGGAAGAGATGTCCGGTGCCGTTCAAAATCAAGCGACGCTCGCAGGTCTTGATTTCGATGACGACAAGAAGGTCACTTATGGAGAAATTGAAAAAGCGGTTTCTTGGAAAGCTCAATTGACGGAACCGTTCGTACGGATTCGTGCTGTCGATCCGCCGGATGCTTGGTTTGTTTGGCTTGATGCGAACTGGGATGATTTGTTATCCGAGCAAGAAATCGCAAATGCTCCGAAACGAATAGCCGAATTACGAAAGTCTGCCGAAACGCCGTTGTCTGCTTCCCTGCTTCCCATGCAACTTCAACTCGTGTTTACACGCACGTTTGGCGACGAACAAGCTTTCCAACGCTTAACGCCGCCTACTCCCGATCAAAAGAATCCCAACGCATCGGCCGTGGATTGGTTCCAAGCGATGGATGCAAACATGGATGGAAACGTTACGATGCGCGAGTTTTTGGGCGACATCTCCTCTTTTGAGGCTCTTGATATCAATCATGACAAGATATTAACGGCCAATGAGATAGCCTCGGAAATTTCAGGTACTGGCATCCAGCAGGCAGATCAACGCAACTAATCAGTGTGTTTTGCCGCGAATTTCAAGGAGTTTTGCAGATAAGGTCGATTTGCACTTCCTGATACTTGACACTCATTCCAGCCTTATGCCAAACTCCATCTTAGCGATTTATTTCCGCTGAAAAGCAAAGTGATTATTAGCGTTTTCGCAATGAAATCGTTATCCGTAGTTGTTTCGAGTGGTGTGCAAAGCCAATTTTACCTAGTAGTCTTTGCATTCCCCTTCATTTCTCGTCCCTTCTAGGGTCGGTTTGCAAACCGAAATGCCGCTATCTAGCCCCACCACCACACGAGGAAACGAGTATGGCCCTTCAAGTAATGATTGCCGAAGATCACGAGATAGTGCGGCTAGGGCTGCGAAGTGTCCTGAACCGTTCAGGAATTGAAATAAAAAATGAAGCGAAATCAGGTGAAGAAGCTCTTGAGTTAGTAAGCAAAAATAAATATGACGTCGTTGTTCTCGACATTCGTTTACCGCACGGCGATGGACTTTATGTTCTGGGCCGCATCAAACTAGAAAAACCGGAAACCCCCGTCGTATTGTTTTCTGGATATGACAACCCGACCTATGTTGCTCGCGCCGTCGCTCTGGGAGCATCCGGTTACGTTCTCAAGAGTGATGCTGGCGACAGGTTGATCGAATCGATCCAGACCGCCGCGTTAGGTGGAACAACCTGGACTCGCGAGGAACTTCGGCGCGTCTCGGGGGCACTAGCGACTCCCAAGCTCAACACGGAAAGCGAAGTTCCATTGACGAATCGAGAAAGCGAAGTACTAAAACATCTATCGAATGGTTTGACGAATAAAGAAATCGCTATCGCGCTCGACATCAGTTACGAAACCGTAAAAGAGCACGTACAGCATATCCTTCGAAAGATTGGCGTTACAGATCGTACGCAAGCCGCAGTATGGGCCGTTCGACAAAATCTGGTTTGACGCATGAATTCTGTGGAGCATTTATTGATAAAGTTTTCCCTTTCCATTTCACCAGTACCGTATCTCGGTGGTCCAAGTCTCGGTAGTCCAATCATTTGATTTACATAATGTGATCCGGTAACGATAAATGACGATTCCAACACCGATCTAAACTTTTTTTTCCCGATAAAACGCGGTGAGTCCTTTCCGCTAAATTAGACAAGTAGGTTCATATTCAATGGCCAAGCCAACTGATATTCGTATTCAAAATGTCACTTCGGATCGACAAAAATTCGCTTACCGCACTCCCATGAAATTTGGCGGTCGCGTCGTCGACGAAGTTGTCGTGCAGCGAGCAATTGTCGTCATTGAAAGTGCAGACCAGCGAACCGCTACTGGTGTTGGCGAAATGACGATGGGAACCGCTTGGGCCTGGCCGAGCCGAAAGCTCTCTCCGGAACAAGTTGCTCGCATTGTGATCGCATTGGCCGACCGTGTCGGGGCCAAAGCCCAAGAGATCGACTTGACGAGCAACCCAATCGAGTTGGGGCTTCGTTTGATTGTCGATGCACGCCAAGTCGCCAGTGAACTCGAAACGCAGATGAAGCTGCCCGAACCGATTCCCGAGCTTGCTATTCAGCTCGCATGCTCTCCGGTTGACGCCGCAATTCATGATGCGTTTGGCCGTTTGCATCGACAAAACAGTTTCCGCTGCTTGTCTCCCGAGTTCATCGATGGTGACTTGAGCCAGTGGCTTGGTCCGGACTTGGCGGGCAAGACTTTTGATGATTATGTATTGAACAATCCCAAGCCGACTTTGGCGCTTTATCACTTGGTAGGAGCACTTGACCCTTTATCCAAAGGCGAATTGTCTCGGCCTGTAAACGACGGTTTGCCCGAAACGTTGGAGGAGTGGATAGCGACCGAGGGGCTGTCTCATCTGAAGGTAAAACTAACCGGTTCGGATTTGGATTGGGACGTCGGGCGTGTTATCGAAGTGGATCGGATCGCAACCAATGTCGGCCATTCCAAACAATGGAATTTTTCATTGGATTTTAATGAGTGTTGCCCGAACGAAGACTACGTGCTCGACTTTATCGAACGCGTCGATCGATTGTCACGCACGGTTCTCGAGCGAATCCAGTACATCGAACAACCGACCAGCCGCGATTTGAAGGCACGCAAAGACATCACGATGCACCGCGTTGGCCGCATCAAACCAGTTGTTATCGACGAGTCGCTGACCGACATCGAAAGCTTGCGATTGGCTCGGCAACTTGGTTACAGCGGTATTGCCCTGAAAGCGTGCAAGGGCCAAACTGAATCGTTGCTCTTGGGTGCAGCCGCTCAACATTATGGAATGTTCGTGTGCGTGCAAGATTTGACTTGCACAGGCGCATCTTTCCTTCATTCTGCGGCGATTGCAGCACATTTGCCCGCCGTGAGTTGCGTCGAAGGAAACGGACGTCAGTATTGCCCGATTGCCAATGTCGAATGGGAAAAAATCTATCGCCCCATGTTCCGGATTCGCGGCGGCGTCGTACCTACGGAATTGCTCAATAGCCAAGGACTCGGGTTCCGTTGGCCAGCGGGCATGTTGCCCAAAGAGCTGGCCAAGCTCAGCAAATCCGGCGCGTGATTATTCGACAGCAGCTAACCGCGCCCAAGATTCCCGCTCATGTTTCCTAACTTTGACACAAGACCTCATTCGTAATTCACGTATTGAACAAGGTTTTGCAGGCGGAGGTTGCATTGACCATGTAAAACAATTGGCCAAAGCGTTAGTATCTACGGAATGCGTTTCCGGGATAGTAGTAGCTATATCCGTAGGGCGCGATAACATAGATTTGGCGTGGTGGCGGGACTTGAAAAAACGGATTCGCATTTATCGTCGGTCGTGCCGGGCTGTAATCGTTCCATGCAAAGTAGTTCAGTTGCATTTGTCGTTGATACATCGCTTGTTGAACTCGCCATTGCTTGCCGAACATGGGCTGACTCGCAGAAGCAGGCTGCTTGTAAGGTTGAATCTCAACGGATTCTTGTGCTTGAACATTTAGAACAGACAATCCAACGATGAATATCGTCAGGGTCAGTAGCTGGGATTTGCAACGCATAAAACAGTCCTTCATATTTTCCGGGGGCGAAGCACGCGAATGTACTGAATCCCGTTATCGGGATTCGTGAGGTCGGCTAATCGCTGATTATCCCCTGGCCCCAGAGAGTCGTTTTATACAGGGATAGAGAAAAAGAAAGGGCCGAATTTTCGGGGAGTGCTAACAGGTTTTATCACGTAAACGCGTTTACATTGATCCAGTTTTTCAGCGAACCCTTGGTCGCGATAACTACCAATACACCGTCCGACTCCATGGCAGCCATCACCCAGCCACCCGACGTGCCCGGCACCGGTCGAAGCGATCGCGAAAAACCTAACGAACGCGATAATGGGTACGCCATGACGTAAACCGAATCCGAGGCACTTGAAATTTTGACGATTGCCCCCGAAAAATCGCCCTCCGCGGAAGCCAGTGTTTCGGTATTGATTACGCGCGACAACGACAACTGCGAACCAACGGACTCAAACCAAGGTAACTTGGCAAGTTCCACCGTTGTTGGATTTAGTTGACCATTCAGTACAATCTGCGATTGTGTATAAAACATCTGGTCCGAAGGTTTCCGCCACTGAAAAACAGACCAACCAACCACTAAACAAATCAGTGTCGCCGCGCTGGCAATGCTCCACCAGCGTTGAGACAAACCGCGTACCATCGTCGAAGTTAAAACCTTGTCGAACGCGATTTCACTTGGACCTAGTGATCCGGACGCATGAGAATTGTCTGAATTACGGAGCGATTCTTTCCATCGTTCCAGCATGGAGGTAGGGCACTCGACCGAGCGCAGCTGATCGCGTAAAAGCCGATCTGCTTCGTCAGCAAACTCCCATCGAATTTTGTCGTTTCGTGAATCACTCATGACTGAATTCCGTTTCGGAAGGACGACGATTCGGACTGTGTTAGATGATCCTTCAGAGCTTGCTTTGCTCGTGACAGCCGACTCATCACGGTACCGATCGGCACATCCATTGCATCAGCAATTTCTTTGTAGGAAGCGTCTTCGAAATAAAACATCAATAGTATCCGTCGAAACGCATCGGGCAACTTCATCAATCCAATTTGCAACCAATCTTGGTCAATGCCACTCGTCTCACTGACATCGTTATCCGTGACCGACTCAATGTCTTCGACTGTTTTCATTCGCTTGTTACGCATCATCCACTTTGACGTTTCGTTTCGAACCATTGCAAACAAATAAGCTTGGATGTTCGAGGCTTGCGCGATACTTTCTTGGTTTTGCATAGCTCTCAAAAAGACGTTTTGAACGATGTCTTCAGCATCCGCCGATGACGCGGTCATGCGAAACGCATAGGCGTACAATAAACGCCCATAACGGTCGACTAACGCTTCGGTGGATAGTCCATGCGACGAAGTCATCCAATGCTGCCTTTATCAATCACTGGTACAATCGCTATTCGCCTGACAGGGGCCTTAACTACCACGAGCACACCACAGCCATTTTGTTGTTCCGCGCAGCATCGATGACATCCTTTAAGAAGCCTCATTTTTAGCATTTATTCCATTAAAACTTGGCTATTTCGGCCAACATACGCAAAACGCGACCAAAACTTCACACAATGGCCAAGCAACAGGCCCTTGCAAAAACCGCAAATTAGGGCGAAAAAACGACTTGGCGCAACTTATAACCTCGACGAGCCACCCCATGAAAAACCCACTACCGCTTGTTTTGACAATGATCATGTTGACCAGTAACGCAGGGCATTCCGCGCGTTGCAAGGGTCAGGATGCTGGTCCGAAAACGATCGATGCCGTGGCCCAAATGCAGGTCGATGCAGTGAAAGAAACTCGCGCTAGCTGGGGCCACTGGGGCGTCCGTCCGACATCCTACAATGCGTGGACCAACCACTCGAACCGACTGATTCCGATTTACGTGTACGGCGACCAGTTCCAGCAGTTTATGGGCTCGGGAAGCCTGTATCGAAACGAATCTTCTCTAAAGCAACTTTACGAAAGGCTTCCCGACGAGACGCTTAATCCCGACGCCGAGTACGCCGATCAAACGGACGTTTTTCGACTTCAAAAAAATGCGATGGAAAGCGGCCGCAAAAAGTATGTTTTTTTAATCGTCTTTGATGGAATGGACTGGCAGACTACGTTGGCTGCGGCGACGTATCGAGCGGCAAAGGTCAATTATGATTCGGGGCGAGGAGCCGGGCTGCTATTCCAAGACTACAAAGGCGTGTCATCCGCCGATTTCGGTTTCTTTGTCACAAGTCCACATGATGATCATTTCGAAGGCGACGTGAACACGCAGACGCTGCTTCCTCCCAAGAAAATTGTTCTGGGTGGCTACAACGCCCAACTCGGTGGACCGACACCATGGTCAGTGCCGTCCGACGTCGAATATCATATTGGTCGCAATGTTGCGGTCCCGCATGCGTTTACTGATTCGTCTTCGTCGGCCACTTCGATGACTGCGGGAGTCAAGACGTACAATGGTTCTATAAATGTGATGCCAGACGGCACTCAAGTCGAGACGATTGCGCATTGGGCGCAGCGCGAAAAAAACATGTCGGTCGGAACCGTAACCAGTGTACCTATGTCCCATGCAACGCCCGCGGCCGCTTACGCTCACAACGTGGTTCGCGAAGATTTCCAAGACCTAACACGCGATATGCTTGGCCTTAAATCAATCGCCCACCCGACCGCTCCGCTTGCAGGTCTCGATGTTATCATCGGTTGTGGTTACGGTGAATCGATCTTGGAGTCAGGCGGTCAAGGCGTTAATTGGCTGCCGGGAAATCGCTACTTAACCGAGTACGACAAAAAAGCAGTATCGCTCGAAGCAAATGGAAAATACTTGGTCGTAGAAAGGCAAGCCGGCGTCAATGGCAGCGAAGCGATTTCCGCTGCTGCAGCAAAGGCTGCCAAAGAGCACCATCGACTGCTTGGTTTTTTTGGCGTTAAGGGAGGCCATCTCCCGTTTAGAACTGCAAACGGCGACTATAGGCCCGTGCAAGATGTAAAAGCTGCCGAAGTGTATTCCGAAGCCGATATTAAGGAAAATCCAATTCTGGCGGACATGGCGACGGCAGCGATCGAAGTACTCAGTCAAAACCCAAATGGATTCTGGTTGATGATCGAAGCGGGCGACGTGGATTGGGCCAACCATGCAAATAACATCGACAACTCAATCGGTGCAGTTCTGTCTGGCGATTTAGCGTTTGCAAAAGTCGTCGAATGGATTGATTCCAATCACGCTTGGGAAGAGTCATTGGTAATTGTCACGGCCGATCACGGCCATTATTTAAATTTGCTGCAGCCTCAAGCTATCGCCGATGCCGCAGCAAAAAATAATTCGACGAAGTAGCCACACAGACTTCCGCAGATCACGGCATTCAGCCGATCACGGCAACAAAGTCACGACAAGAAAATTACGTCTTGACTATTAGAAACTGCCTACGCTCAAACCAAGTCCGCATCGAATACGCGAACGGTTTTCCAATTCGGTTTTTGTTCCGCGATGAATTGATTGTGCCGTTCTGCGACTTGATACGCATCGTGTGAAGCTCGATCGGCAAAGATAACATGCAAGGCCACATGAAATTCGCGATCGTTTACTGGCCGCGCCAAATCACGATTTAGACGACCCACGGAAAAATAGACCACTCCGGGATGATCATCCAGATACTTTTTGCACGCCGCCAGCAGTTCATCAATTTTTGCGGTACTCGAATCGTGCAAAGTAAAGTAGACGATGTGAGCGAGTCCGCTAGCGCTTTTCGACATTGGTTGAGCTTTCCAAGGGATTTCAAAAGTCCACAGAATTGGGAAAGCTCAAATTTATAATCGACGGAGGCGATGCGTCAAAGCCTAAAGCTCATCATCAACAGGCTTATTTCCGCCTGGTTCCTCGTTACTGCGCCGTTGCAGACCTGCTCGTTCCATCAACGTTGCCCGCAGGATGTTTTCGATAACATCATCATCAGCGGGAGGCGGTCCCATCGCACCTAACTTTTCAGGATCGTACTTGATCCGGTATTCATGTTTGGCGATTGAAATCACAGCGCCGGGATCCACACGTTTTCGCGTGACGCGAAAACCGTTTACTTTAGTTCCATTTCGACTGTCGAGATCTTTGACAAACCAATAGCCCTGCTCAAGAGCAAGTCGACAGTGCTGGCTTGAAACGTTTGGGAACCGCAAGACAATATCGCACTTCTCGTGACGCCCCACGAGAATCCTCTCCTTGGACAATACAATGTCCTCACCGCCACCTCGCGGAATTAACAGTCCGTAATCGCTCATGCAAAAATAATTCCTAGGCGAGCATGCTAAAGCCGTCCCAACTCCCAGATTTACTTTACGCCACTACAACTTGAACGTCAATTGTGTGATCGATTTTCGTCGTAACTCTCTTAAAAAAGCTGCACTTTTTGATTTGCAGCGACTGGACTGACCATTCTGACAAATGGCCAGTTAGACCAAATCCTCAATGCTGAGAATCAGTTGATCGATTACTTTTTTGTCGGTTAGCGGATTGAAGCAAACAGCTTTCCAGGCTGGCAAATCTCGCCCGTGAGGCCAGAAGCCCATCGAGGTCGTGTAACTGAGCTTGGCGTCAATTGCGGGCTTTACCGATTGCTGCCGCTTTTCGAACATCCTGCGGACTTCGTAAAAATATCGGTCACACTGCTCGCTCGAAAGTTCGCCAGCCACAATCTGCCGATAAATCGCTTTTGCATCACGTCCTTTGGGAAGTACCCACCAGACGACGCTTGGTCCGGGCGTCGTCATATTCAGTACTTTACAATTCTCCATTTGCTCAATCCGCGTTTTGATCTGTTGTGCTAATTCCATCGCATGCGCAACGAGCATTTGATATCCCTGAAGTCCGATGCCGTTCAGCGACGCCATGACAGCATAGGGACCAATTGCTGGACGGGAACATTCCAACGTAAAAAGCGCTGGGTCATGACGATAATCGGCTTCACAAAAATATGGCGTTTCGCTTTTCGCCCGCAGCAGGTAAGTCAGATCTTGACGTCGGTTAACGATGAATGCGCTAGAAGGATAATGCCCCCAACCCATCTTGTGAAAATCGATGGTAACCGAATCTGCAAATCGAAATCCCTCAATCGCCTTTTGTGCTTTGGTTACCAAGGGGATGATGTCGGAATCAAAGCCGAACATGTTCTTCGTGACATCGTACTCACTAAGGAAACAACTTGTCCAACCCACTGCTGCATCGACATGGAGATAGGGGGTGGTGACGGAAAATTTTGCGGCCACGCGTTCAATGATTTCTCGAATCTGTCGAATGTCATCAATGCCGAAGGAATCGGTTGAGCCAAACGTTGCAATGACAAACGCAACTCGCTTTTTGTCGCGCAACGATTCTTCAAGCCTCTGCTCGAAAATATCCAGCCGCATTGAAATATTTTCGTCGGTCGGCACTACAACGAGGTTCGACGTTCCAATGCCTAACCACCCCGCCAACGACACATTGGAATAGTGTGCCGCTTCGGAAACAAAACCGATGATCGGTTCTCCGTTCACACCATTCTGCATGGCGCCCGGGCAAACGCGTTCAATGCCAATCTTGCCGCCATACAAATTCGAAATCGTTCCACCCATCGTGAACACGCCCCACGGCGAATCTGTATGGTAGAAAATCAAATTGGCAAGCGCCGTGATTGCCTTGACCTCTAACTCATTGGATCGCAAACAATATGTGTCGACGCACAGATTGGGGTTTTTGAGCACGCATGCCAGCACGCCGACTAACGAAGCGTAATTCGCGGGACCTTTGACGTTCTCTAAATGCAGGGGAGAATACCAGCCATCCGTTCCCCACAGAAAGGGAAACACTGCATCGCGCGCGTCTTTTAGATTGCCGGGCAGAACATGAATTTCCGGATTGGCCTGCGCTGTTTCGTAATTGCGCGACATCAAGCCACCGGGCGGCAAGTGATTTTCGGCTTCAATCGCGTCCAACAGTTCGGTGAAAATCTCGATCAAGTCGTCGCGTCGGCACTTGAAGAACGTATCAAGAACCCTTTGGAAAGCTTCGTGATTCATAAACGTCCGAGCCTTTTTGAAAATAGAGTATCGTCGTTTATTCTGTCATGCGTTGCGACGGCAGACAAGCTCACGGCGTTGAAGAGGGCAATTCGTTGGATCGAGGTGCCAGCCGAAATCTCATGAAATTCAATAAGAAAAGCCGGTTGGAATCTCCAACCGGCTTAAAGTTCTTTTTTCGTTTGACGGCAAGTTGCGAAGGTGACAATCGTGCGAAATTAACCGTCAAGCGTTTTGCTGATTAGTAAGGACTGGAAGCACCGAATTCAGGATCGCCACACATATGGAAGTGGTTGTGGTCGATGTAAACCACTTCAACGGTTTCTTTGTCTTCCAACGTGTAGGGCACCGGCCAACCGTTGATTGTTCGCTCCTCGAAGTACACGGTACAACGGTAGTGAGCATGATGCAACTGGGCGAATCCGATCAACGGAACCATCCGTGGATCATCGATATAGTCGGCGATCTTTTCCTTAACGATACGGACGTTGTTCCGTTGGCGCTCATTGAGCATGGGAACGCCGCCGCGGACGGGACGTGCCTTCTCCAGCGCTTGCATGACTTCATCGTCGCTCGGCGGATCAAGTGCAATCGCATTGCCACCTGCGGTGATCGGTCCCATAATCGGAACGCGTGTATAGCGTTCCTTGATGTGGAACTGGAGTTCTTCATCGTCCTGGAAATATGGACTGACAGGAATTGGAACACCAAATGGTCCCAAGTTCCATCCATTCGTAATCCCAACACAACCAACTTGCGTTAGTGCGCCCGCTACGATAAACCATCCGGCGAATTGTTTGGTCAGCTTCCGTGACATCGATGGAATCCT
This sequence comes from Pirellulaceae bacterium, assembly GCA_031373875.1. Taxonomy (GTDB): domain Bacteria; phylum Planctomycetota; class Planctomycetia; order Pirellulales; family Pirellulaceae; genus JANMGV01. The sequence goes on from JANMNK010001206.1 coordinate 13,749, forward strand.
CAGTGTCCTGGTGGTCAGCGAACTTACGTTGCTTTTTTCATCGCTCTACTGCGATGCGTGTTGCCAGCTGATTCGCTAACGTTCTCGTTCAGAGCTAATTACTCTGATAGATGACAACACTCCATTTATCGTTGAGAACCTAGGTAGAACTTGCGGGTTTTTCCATGCAAAACAAAAAATCCGGATGTAACGCGAAATTGATTGGCTAGCAAACGGGTACGTTCAAGCCATGAAATACCCACGTTTGCTTGATTTTTTGAAGAAATCTTGAAACACCACGGCTGCAATTCAAGATTTCCGCTTTGATTCCCTCAGACCCAATCTCGCGATTTTTTAGGCTCGTTCACTGAACCAAACGCAGCCACCCCAGCCAAGATTAAGTATTTCTTCGGATCCATGCCAACGCGAAGTTGATATCTCCGTCCGACATGCATCAGATAGCAATCCCGGCAACGCAACGAATAGATTCCTCAAAGCGCGATTGCCTAATTGGACAGCGTTACGCCTTTGTCGATTTTCAGCAGTTCGCGGTCAGTTCGGTGAAGTGAGCGGCAACGCTTGAGTGAGTTCACCAATTGCTGAACACCTCGTAACTCAGCAAGTCGAAATCTGCACTTCTGCACCAGAGGACAAATACAGGCTATCGCATAGGCATCAGCAAAAGCACGTTCCCATCGCAGACTTGCTCGCCGCAGTCAAATTGCGTGGCACCGACGGTTGTAGGATCCACTCATCCGCTTCGTAGGAGAGTGGCATTCGATCCAAAGACTCAAATCGTGAAATAAAAAAAACTGGCCTCAAACATTTAGCGTTTTGGCTAAACGTTTGAGGCCAGAGCCACTTTACCGTTTTGAAATCTCTTTCGAGTTAGGTATTTCTTTAGCGTTTGCTAGAGAAATCCAGGTACCAAAGTCCGTCATCCCATTCGAGTTGAACTTTGCGCCATCCCAATGGAACTTGAGGATATGGATAGAATGGACCGATGTAAGGCCAAGCCGATGCGCTGTATTGCTTTGGATAGGTTACAGCAGCGTAATTAGGATAAGCAGCGTAACTTGGCCAAGCATAGCTTGGCATGTTTGGCTGGTCGTATCGAGGAACGCCTCCGGAGTACTGTGCTCCTCCTTGCATCGGAACAGGTGCTTGCATTCCGCCATCGCCCATGCCTTGTGTTGTTAGCACGCTTGGAGCAAATGCTTGTGGTGCACCGCTGCCAGCGACTGGCATGCTCGATGCCGATTCGCCGGATGCTGTGCGAACACCGGTGTCACCGGCGATCGTGATATCGTCGATAACCTTGCGAACGCCAGCAGTACGTTGAATCGTGCTGAGTACGTGACGCTTGTGGTCTGGATTGGAGACGTAGCCTCGAGCCCAAACTTCGCCACCAACAGTCGAAACATCCAGTTCGAAATGACGCAATGTTCCGGAGTTCTTATCAGCCGACAATTGGCCAATAATTTTCTCGGTAATTGCAGCGTCTCGCGGCGAAACATTGCTTGCAGGTAGTGGCGTTGGGATGATCGTCGACTCTGCCGAACCGCCTTCTTCCGAAGAGGCGAGCTCTACATTGCTGCCGGAATCAAAGGATTCTAGCATCGAGGTTGACTCGACGTTGGAACGTCCAGCTATCTCAACTTGTGTCTCGACGGTGCGAACACCTTTTACCATCTTGGCCATTTTGAGCACGGAATTCAATTGCTCGCGTGACGCGACATTACCTGCTAATGTCACGTTTCCATCTTGGACGCTGAGGTCGATGTCGAATCCCTTCAGCTGTCCAGCGGATTGTTGTTTTTTGAGTACGGAAATGATTGCATCGGCGATTTCGCGATCACCGCCGAACGCCGATACTGGCGCAGCGGCAGTCATCGAGGCAATCACCACGCCAAATAAGAAACGTCGCATGGGAACCCTCCTACGGTAATTCAGTGGTCTTGCTGGGCATATGCCCTGGTACAACCTTTGGCCGACGTTTCCATCATTTGGACATCGCGTCCAAGTGATTTCGAGAAACGTCACCAACCATCATCCGATCGATGGCGGTTCGGCTTACAGGAAATCCAGGCCGTTCTTGAAGCCCGGGAGGAAAATGCCACGTGTCCTGGTAGAAACCAGTTTCACACGTCGAGCGAAGCCCCCCTCGCGCAACTTGAATGCCCGTCTTGTATCCACAGTTTGTTTTCGGCATGCGGATGGTAGCGAGCAAAACGTTTTTTCTGATTTTGACACGCTTATCAGCTTCAAATTTGTTTTTGGCCCACCTTGAGTAGCGTTTTGAGCGGTACAACCTCTCTAGGCGTCACGTCTTATCAGCTATCATTGTTTAGGATGCAAAAGCTTCGTCATCTAATACGATCTCAAGTCTTCGCCAAGGGTCAATTGCCGTTATGAAGTTCTCCAAGAAAGCTGGCTGCCTCCTGACTCTGATCGTTTCGCCAATTCTCGTGATAGTGCTGCTCGTCGCTGCTATTGCAATTCGCGATTCGGTCAATGGCGATGAGCTGAATCGCAAGCTAAACGCGTTAACTAGTGCGGGAAAACCGATCGACGACAATTCGCTTGATAGTCTTTATCGATCCACGACAGACGCAACGGATGCGATGGAATGGATTTCCGTTCTGGAAATCGTAAACGCACCCGATTTTATCGCTTCCGCCAAAGGCATTCCTGATTTCGATCCGGCTGTCACGCAGTCCAACAATCCGGAGGTCCTTTTTGAAGAGCCCGAGCGAGTCCGCGCATTCCTTCAAGAAACCGCCGAGCTACGAAACCAGATTCGAGTGCTGTCTTTAAAAGCGAAACCCGTGCAGTTCCCAGTCAAGTTTCAATCTCTAAATACACTGTTACCGAACACGCAGAATTTACGCCAAACGGCGCGACTTATCCACCTCGAAGGTAAATTTGCAGTCCATGAACGAGATTCTCAATCGATAGCAAATTCGATCAACGCTTTGTCCGGGATGGGCATCGTCTGCTCAAAGGAACCATTTCTTGTTTCTCATTTGGTATCCATTGCTGTTGAAGGACTCGCATGCAATCTTCTTCGCCAGGCTCTCGAAGTAGACGCACTTGAAACCCGGGAGTTAGACGACTTGATGAATACACTGAACAATCAGCCTTCGGTCAGTGAGTCATGGCGATCAGCAATCATAGGCGAGCGCGCGATGATTCTTTCCCTATTTCAAAATCCCGCGAACCTTCGTCAATTCATGAATTCGAGCGACGCGATGGTCATCCCTGCTCGCTCGGCTGACGCATTGCTTGCCCTGGAACTTTTCCAACGAGCGGAGGAAGCGAACCCAGATTCTCCCGAACAGTTTCGGAACGAATTGGACGCAATCGATGAGCAACTTCTAGAATCGGTTGGGGGATCGCTACTAGGTCGATTAGATAGCATCGTCACTTCGCTATCGCTGCCGGCGCTTAATTCTGCTGGCAACGCTTTTCTGCGCCGAAGCCAGTACAGGCAGCTTGCGTTAATCGGTTTGGCAATTCGTAAATACGAAGATCAACACGGCCAGTTGCCGACCGATCTAGGGCAACTCAAGCAACTTGAAAGCGTTAAGAACAGTCTCGTTTTCGACCTGTCGCAGTTCGGATACCGATCGGAATCGGATTACACGATAATGTGGGGCAGCGATTATCGAGTTTCCAACACCCCGTCGCCAAATCCGCCTGATCCCAGCAGCCCAGATTACAACATCCTGGAAAACTGGGGGATTTGGCGATTTCAAAGGATGAAGCTGCAATGACGTCCTCCTAACTCACTTTGCCATAGACCAATGGAGTACTGCTCCGGCAGCAGTGCAAACCGCCAAGGTTGCTGCCATATTCCATTTGAGCCGGAAAAGAAGCACACACGCCACCAACATGATTGCGGTTGCCGAGAAACTGATCGATTGAATTTCAGGAAAACTCCAGTGCATGCCGACAAATGTCACCTCGATCATATTGCCGAAAAGCGTGTGCATTGCAAACCAGATCGACAGATTGAGGACAACTCCAACCACTGCGGCGGTTACACAGGACAAGGCTGCGTTGAGAAGTTTGATTTTGCGCAGTCTCTCGACAAACGGTGCGCCGGCAAATACCCACAAGAAACACGGCGCGAATGTGACCCACGTTGTGATGAGTGAACCAAGCACTCCTGCTACCATGGGAGAAAAGGGACCAGGGTTTCGATACGCCGCGAGAAAACCTACGAACTGTAGCACCATGATCAATGGTCCAGGAGTAGTTTCCGCCATCCCAAGTCCATCGAGCATTTCGGTTGGACCAAGCCAATGGAATCGCTCAACGGCTTGCTGGGCGACGTAAGCGAGTACGCTATACGCGCCACCGAAGGTAACCATCGCGACCTTACTGAAGAAAATACTCTCGTCGAAAAAAACGCTTTCTCGGCCTAGGGTACCGAATATGACTGCGATGGGAATTAACCAAAGCAGCAGGAACGCAAATGCGACCATCCATGCTATCTTCGATTTCCATGCAAAGCCAAATTCCTCTACAGGGTCGTCGAGAGCGCGTTTGCCGTGGGCTTTGAGAACATCAAATTTTGCCGGTTGCACCCGATATCCCACCATCCCGATTGCCGCCGCACCGAGGACGATAAATGGGAAAGGCACATTGAAGAAAAAGATCAGCAAAAATGAAATCGCTGCGATAGACACCATGACATTGTTCTTGAGAACGCGTTTACTCAATCGCAACAAAGCTTCGATCACCACCGCAATCACAGCGGCCTTTAGACCAAAGAAGAGCCCTGCAACGAGAACCGTCCCGCTGAACAGAACATAGACGATGCTGAGCGCTAAAATTGAAATGATGCCCGGCAGGATAAACAGCGTTCCCGCAACAAGCCCGCCAATGGCCCCTCTCGCCAGCCACCCTAAATAGGTCGCCAATTGCTGTGCTTCGGGACCGGGAAGGAGCATGCAAAAATTAAGTGCATGTAAAAACCGTTCTTCAGCTATCCATTTTTTTTCATCGACGATGATGCGATGCATAACGGCGATCTGACCGGCGGGTCCGCCAAAGCTCAATAGGGCAACTCGACACCACGCCCAAACGAACTCGCCAAAGTCAACACGTGCAACCTGCTTGTCGTGTTCTATATCTTCAGCACTCACACTCAATCTTTACCCGAAGCAATGAGTACTCGGGAAACACAGTAGGCCGTAAATAAGGTTACTGTGCCAACGGAAACCAACATAAATATCCAACCTGGAACGGTCATGAATTTCCTCCAACTCGAATTTCGAAACTAGGAATTTAAATCCTTGTACTTGCCTTGGGATTTCCATCGCTTACCCGCAAAGAATACCATCACCCACAAGACCAACAAGCAAAGTACGATGATATAGAAACCCGTTGCTTGAATCGGCTGCGCAAACTTTTCAAGCATCTTCAACTTCCCTGCATCGTTTCGCGACAACAGCATCGAAGCCAAAATACAAATCAGAAATAGTGGCGATACGAACTTAATTACATACTGAATAAAGTAAGGCACCCGCATTTGGGCTCCGTCTTCAAGCTCTTCGCGGCCTTTGTCAATCCCGAGGACCCATCCGTACATAATGGCTTGAATTAAGGCGAGAACAACTATAAACAATTCGCCGGACCAAAAATCGATTGAGTCCAAACCACCAAGTCCCTTGGAATAGTAAATGACGAAGCCAGTGCCAAGCAAAGTGAAAACCAACATGATTGCGGTGGACCCAAGTCGCTTTACACCCATGCCTTCCTCGAAAAAGGCCATCACCGGTTGCAGCATGGAAATACTGGATGTAATGGCTGCCAAGAACAACATGAAAAACCAAAGGAAACCAAAAACGCGCCCGCCTGGCATTTCAGCAAACACGTTGGGCAATGCCATGAATCCGAGTGAAAACGACGAGGATGTATAGGTCAACAAAGTCGTGGCGCCCAGGAAAACGAAAGCGGCCGGAATCGTAATCAAGCCACCCAAACACACTTCAAAGAACTCATTGACGCTTGTCGCAGTCAAGCCGCTCAGTGCAATGTCTTGTTTTGGCTTAACGTAACTCGCGTAATTGATGATAACGCCAAAACCCACCGACAATGTAAAGAAAATCTGACCAGCAGCCGCGAGCCAAGAATCCGGATTAAGAAGCTTTTCGGGTTGCGGATTCCACATGAATCCAAGGCCGTTGGTGACCGTCTGTTCCGGTGCCGAAGGATTTGCAGGAAGTGTCATTACACGCACAAGCACGCACATCGCACATAATGCCATTACTGGAATCGCAATGTTGCAGAATTTTTCGATGCCACCGCTTAGGCCTCTATAGACCAACGCGTAATTCAAGAAAAACGTAATCGTTATGAAAACGAGCGTTTCCTGAAATCCGCCGGAAAACAATGCTCCGTCTGCGCCACTACCCGTGTATGTTTGAAAGAAATCTTTGTACGCTTGCGGATTCTTTCCCATCATCAAATTGCCGGTAAGATAATTCCATGCGTACCCCAGACACCAAGCTTCGATGACGATGTAATAAAAGTAAACAGTCAACGGAATCAACAACGCCAAAGCGCCCAAATATTTGGAAGCAGGGTTCCTCCACAGCACAGAAAAAATTCCTGGCGCAGAGTGAAAGCCGCGCCGACCGCCGTATCTACCCATCGACCATTCAGCCCAACAAAGCGGAATGCCTACGAGCAGCAGAGCCACAAAATAAGGGATCATAAAGGCACCGCCACCGTTCTCAGCAGCTTTGCCGGGAAACCTCAAAAAGTTTCCGAGCCCTACTGCAGAACCCGCAACTGCCATAATCACACCGATTTTGGATCCCCACTGTTCTTTATGGCCGCTCGACATCCAAGATCTCCCATCAGTTCGAAAAATAATGACGCAGTGAAATGCCCAATTAATAATTGGTGCTCGCCCGAATCGATTTGCTGACGCACAGTATAGCAAGCTCACATTCGCTTCAACACGTGCGGTAAGGCAGGAATCTAAGACTTTTCCAGAATCGCGGCTAGTTAAAATTGCCGTTCTTGCCTTTCAGGATTCCGCTACGTATCTCACCGCTTTAAAACGCAGAAACCACGGTTAGCCTCGAATTCCCAATACCTACCGTCACCCGCTTTGAAGATAAACCGAGCCATATTCCGCTCGGCTATTTGGGAATCATCTGCGAACAGCGTTTCAGCCATTGTGCGTCGGCCGTGGGATAAGTTGCAGATATTAT
>JANMNK010001214.1:0-2448 GCA_031373875.1 Pirellulaceae bacterium
AAGTGCACGCTGAGTGTTTTTGGCTTCGTACATTTCGCTTATTATCTTTCGTCAAATACTGGTTGCCCAAACGCAGGAGATCTTCGATGCCAGTAGCGTCATCGCGATGTGTCCCAACTCCGTGCAATCGGGAATGATTGCAATGAACAATTCCGTTGGCAGACACTCTACTGGCAGCTATTTGGCTCGTGCTGGATGACGGCGAAAGGGTTCGGCCGCTTTGAGCGTCGGACGGGCCGTGATTAATCGGTGGCTGTTGGGTCCCAGTAAATCATCGAGACGTATTCGCAATTCAGGCGAGATATCGACACGATGTTTGTCTGTTTTAACGAACACGACCTCACCGGAACACAGTTTCACTGCGAGATCCACTGCACGTTTCCCCGGATATCCCCGAAGAATTTCTCGCAATTGAGTGATCATTCCCTCGTTGTGTCGGTCTTCTTCGATTTGAATGCGAATGCCCGAAGTAAATTCAGCGTCGGCCTGCGCGATGGGGATGATATCGTTGACGATCAAGTTTGCTTCTTCGCTTTCTCCCTTTCGATCCACCGTAGCTCTTACAAGAACGACCGTGTCGTGTTGAACGAATTCGCCTTTCTTTTCGAAACCATCGGGCCACATGATGCAGCGAATATTTCCATCGACATCCTCCAAATCGAAATTGGCGTACTTAGTCGGCGAGCCTGGCTTTGGGTTTCGCGTATGCGCTAGTTTGATGGCTGAGATGATACCTCCCATCATCACTTCACTCCGAGGCTTGGCGTTCTTGATGGTCGCCGTTGTATGGGAGCACAACGAATTGAGCGTGCTCATGTATTCCGATAGCGGGTGCGCAGTTAAATAGTAACCAAGAACTTCTTTTTCGAACGCCAACAGTTCTTTTTCCGGCAACTCAGCCATTTCGGGCAATACGACAGTCGCAGTGTTCGTTTCCGACACATCCTCTTCGATTGCGCCAAACAAACTCATTTGGCCGCTCTTTTTGTCCTTGATTCGCGAAGCACCCGTTTGCATCGCGCGATCGAGCGCTGCAAGCAATTGCGATCGTTTGCCTCCCAGACAATCCAGTGCGCCGGCTTTGATCAAAGCTTCGATCGACGCGCGAGAACACTGTGCCGGATCGACTCGTTCGCAAAAATCGAAAATGTCTCGGAAGGGACCATTCGCTTTGCGTTCGGCGACAATTGCTTCGGCGGCAGAGCCCCCGCAACCCTTCATGGCGGCCAAGCCAAACTGAATTCGGTTGTCGACCACAGTAAAATCGGATTCGCCTCGATTAACGTTTGGCGGATCCACAGCCACCCCCATTCGTTTGCAGTCCTCAAGGTGCTCGACCAAGCTATCCTTACGCTTGAAATTTCTTTCGGGGATATCGCCCGTTAGCAACGCGGCCATAAACTCAAGGGAATAGTGCGCCTTGAGATAAGCCGTTTGGTAGGCGATCAGCGCGTAGGCAGTCGAGTGACTCTTGTTGAAGCCGTACCCAGCGAATTTTAGAATCATCTGCCAAAAATCGTTGGCTTGTTGTTTCGACAATCCGTTTGCCACGGCACCTTGAAGAAACTTTTCAGCGTTCTCGGCAATCAGCGATTCTTTTTTCTTGCTGATCGCTTTGATGCATGTGTACGCTTTGGCCAGCTCGATACCCCCGAGTCGATTCAAGATGCGCATGACCTGCTCTTGATAAACCATCACGCCATTGGTTTCACCGAGGATACCTTCCATAATGGGATGGATGTATTCGGGTTTCTTCTTTCCATTCTTGACTGCCACATAGTCGTCGACCATTCCGCCTTCGAGAGGTCCAGGGCGATAGAGCGCGTTGGTGGCGATGATGTCTCGAAAGTGATCGGGTTTCATTTTCTGCAACAGGTCGCGAATGCCGCCGCTTTCAAGTTGGAAAACGCCCTTCGTTTCGCCACGTTGCAACAGAGCAAAGGTCTTTTGGTCGTCGAGCGGGAACTTGAGGGGATCGACCACCTTGCCGGTTGTCTTCTGAATTAAATTGACGGCCTTGGAGAGGATCGTTAAGTTGCGGAGCCCGAGAAAGTCCATCTTGAGCAGGCCGGCCGCTTCGACGTCGCCCATCAACCATTGGGTGATAACGTCTGTCTTGCCCGTCACGCGACCTAAAGGGACGTATTCATTTAAAGGACGATCGGCGATAACAACGGCCGCTGCGTGGGTGCCCACATTTCGGCAAAGGCCTTCGATTTTCATCGCTACATCGATGACTTCGCGAACTTCGCCGTCGGCATCGTACAAGCTACGCAGATCGGGACTGAAATGATCTTCTTTTCGTGAATCCTCGCTCTTGAATACGGCGTCTTGAAGTTCCACACCAAGCACTTCGGGAACCAACGCGATGATTGTGTCGACGCGAGAGACAGGAAATCCGAGAGCCCGTCCCACATCGCGAATTGCGGCGCGCGCGGCAAGTGTTCC
>JANMNK010001227.1:0-7018 GCA_031373875.1 Pirellulaceae bacterium
ACATAACATCCATCCCGCCATCGCCAAAGGACGCATGATCAATGCCGTGCGAGCCGCTGGGCTTTTCCTCAGCGAGTTGCCGCTGGATCGGTTATCGCCCGAATCGACCGATGGCCGCGAAGGTTTCGTTCATCCCTATGATGTGACAGGAGGCGTAGGCGAAGTCAAGTTACAGTTCATCCTGCGTGACTTCGAAACGACACGCTTGGCGGAACAAGCCACCCTGCTACGGACGATTGCAAATCGAGTAGAAACTCAACTGCCTGGCATTCGCATCGAAGTCACCACGCAACGTCAGTACCGCAATATGGCTGATGGCCTTAAAAAGCTGCCGATGGCAGTCGAGTTGGCCGAGCGAGCCTTTCAGTTGCTGGGCGTCCCCTGCGAACGAAGCATCGTGCGGGGCGGAACGGATGGTTCGCTCTTGACTGAGATGGGTTTACCTACGCCTAATCTTTCCTGTGGACAGCACAACATCCACAGCGTTTTTGAATTTGCTTGTCTGGATCAAATGCAATCCGCTTTGGCGCACTTGGTTGTTCTACTTGACCTCTGGCAGCAAACGAGCAGGAGTTGAACGGAGCCAACTCGAAATGGCCAAGCCTGCTGCGATGACTAATCCCAGCAATCCGTAAACGGGAAACGTGCCAGTAATCAAGCTGAGAATTCCTGCAATTGCAAGGCCCGCGATCAATAACGACATGCCCGTCGAATGAGTGGCTAATGAACGTACCAAGCGAATCAACATCCATCCACCTATCAACACGCCGAACGCAATCGCAATGTCGGTGAGACGTTGTGTTAAGATTTTGGAAAAGCTACGTGCGGTGAGGTCGAGTTCATTTCCAGGCGTTGTGAACAGAAACTCCTGTCCTCGATTCGGGATTTCTATGTCAAGACTCGCGAGAGTCCCATCGATTCGAGCTCCAGAAATTCGCCCGTCGGCAAATTGGGCTGGCTGGCTGCCATATTCGCGCTGAAAACCTTCTCCTCCGGAACGCGCGCCCAGTCCACCCCACGCACCGAATGGCGAGAATCCGAAACCCGACTGAGGCAATCCGTCGGTCCTGAATTGTCGACCGTTAGCAAACAATTCGACGTTCATATCGGCGCCGCTGTTGGGAGTTGTGGACGCACTTGGTTGACCTCCCCCGCCGAACGAGAACGTGGTACCTCCTTGCATCGGCGTGCCCGCAGGAGGCATTGGCACCAGCGATGGGAGCGAAGAAGTATTTCCTTGGTCAGGGGCGTTCCAGTAGTTATTGTTACCAGAGCCAGCGGCAAGCTGTTGGCCTTGAGTTGGGCCACCCATACCGCCAGCACGTCGTGCGTTTTGGATACTTTCCAATTCGGAACGATATCGACTGACCTGCGATTCGAGATCGTCCAGCTTCTGTTCGAGCATCGCGGAATCACTAGGTTTGGAATTACTTTGGAGTTTTGCTTGGTCCAGCTTTGTCGCGTCTGGGTTTCTCGTTCTTGCTGTAATCTTTCTCCCTGCCTCGACAACTTCTTTGTCGACTTGTTCTACGATTCGCCCTTCGAATTTTTGAGCGGCACCTTCTGGCCCATTGTTCTGAAAACCCCGTGCGTCGAAGTCTGATTTGGACGTAGACCCAGATTCTTCTTGTGCAAGTTGTAGCGAATCAAAATTTCCGCCCAGACTGTTCACAACGTTTCGCGAGTTTTGCAAGCCTTGGCCTTTGTAGAATTCATTGATTGCGAATCGATTATCTTTCCCGTCCGATTTATCGCCTTCGGTCGACTGACGGGCTAGCAGATCTTCCGCTTGTTTAACGGCTACATCATTGAACATGACTTGCGACTGCAATTCGGCACTTTCAGGTGAAGCGGCTTGGAAGCTCTGGGATTGCTCCCGCAATTCTGTACCAAGTTGTTTTAAGTTGGTCGCGGCCCGTGCTTTAGAAAAAGCATTTTTCGTTGTGGACTTGCGAAGCATCTGCGTTAGCTGCTCGACTTGTTTGGTCTTGAACGACAGCCAGCCTGCGGTCAAATCGGCTTCGGTCAGAACACGACCCATCGAGCCTCCGAAGCCATACCAATTCAGAGAATCCGGTAATCGCAAACGCACCTGGCTCAGTTCAGCACGAACGTTGATGGTTCGAATCAACGGAAAGCGAACTTCGGAAGTCGCGCGGAAGGACTCGAGTTGCCCGCCGTACTTGATGTAAACCCCGTAATCTAAATCGCCTTCGGCTGTTTTGACCAAAGGAATCCTTAAACGCGAACTGCCTGCAACATCCATGGGTTTTACGGGCTCGTCAGAGACGATAGCTGTCCACATTTCTGCACCTAGGGGAAGTTCGATTTCAAGGAACTGCTCGGTTCGATTTTCGACACGATATTCTTGAAGACCGCGATAGGTTCCCATTTCATCGATAACTAGCAAGGTTCGTGCTAATCCAATGCGTGCCCCGGCCGTTTCGACTTCAGCGCGTTCCGTTGTGTCGTAGGCAAGCGATGGTTGTTGGCCAGTTTCGCGTACCAGAAAAGCTTGTGCGGCCTTTCCACCGAGCAAACTAGACAAGGATCGCCATTCGTTTTGCTGACGGTCGAGTGGCTCAACCAGATTGATTTGCTTGGTAACAATCTCATCGCGACCAGCGTTTTCCAAAGTAACGTAACGGCGGTCAGTCGTACCGGTCTCAATGGTCGGGATGGGGACCGTTTTTTCACCTGCCAGCAATGGCCTGTCGTTTTCCAAAACGACCCGGAACTCATTGATAATTTCATCTTGCAATTCGATGCGGAATCGAATGTCCGCATTGAGTTGCTCGTTAACCGGAGTCTTGATGATCTCACGAATCATCGGCGCGGAAATTTTTGCGTCGCGCATCCAGTCCGGTAGGACAAACGAAACTTGTTGAATACCGGAATCTCGAATTTTCCAGTCCAACAAAACAGTTTCCTCGATTGAACGTTCGGTCACTTTCACATTGGTTATCGCAATCGCTTGGACAATAGACTGACGGCGTGTTACAGCCAGTTGCGCAGAATATTCGGCTTGACGAAACTCGATGGCAATGCGGGCAAGCGATCGCTGTTGTTCTGCCAGCCAGTTGTAAGCTTGCGCAAGTTTGATTACTTCGCAATTCTGCAGTTGTTCGGCGCGAATATCGAAAGACGGATCGGCTTGAACAACTGTGGTACCTTGTTGCCTTTCTACATCGAGGAATTGCAAGCGAGGGAGCGCAATTGTTGCCGGGGCGTTTTGATTGGCTTCTTCGCGTCGCCGAGCCGAAGCGCGAACGATGACTGAAAAATCATTCATCAAGCCATCGGCTAGCTGTATCTCCAGAACTTGCGATTCCGCTTGAGGTTGGACAAACCACTCAAAACTACCAGGAACGGTTGGCTGAAGGATTTCATATTCCTTGGGAAGGGAAATGCGAAGTCGATGGATCGGACGATCTTGAACGCGATAGGTCAGTTGCGACTCGAGCAATAATTCACGCGGCGAGACTTTAAGAAGAGACTGAGACGATACTTGAACACGCGATTTAATGGCTTGGATGGATAGACCTAGCTCGAATCCCGTCGTTGGGAATCGATAAGATTGGAACGGCTTTAACGGCAACGGGCTGGAGCCGGAACCGACGAATGCAAAAGTTGCTTCATCGACGGCTTCGACGCGGTTCAGACCTTTCACTTCATCGGCGCGAATTTCGAGCAGGTGACTGCGGCGAATCGTGATGGTACCTTGTTGTAACATTGCGTCGGGAAAGCGTATCGCCGGAGTCTCGACGCGATTCCCGTTTTGTTGTCCGATGGCTTGGTTTTTGGCCAAATAGAATGTCAGCGTTTCGCGCTCGGATGCGGTGTCTAGCAAAGTCACGTCGAGCAGTTGAGCGTTGTCTTGGCTCTTGCTGACCCAACCGCGAACATTATCGCCAACAACTTTTTCAACAAAGTAATCTTTGGGAACTTCGGCCGTAAACGAATCGCGTCGGCCTCGGCGAAACTCGAAAACTGTTTTCCAGGCAAGTCGCAAACCATTTTCTTGGACATCCAGCACAGCGATTGACTCGGCTGTGAGACCTTGGTCGACGTTGGCTTCGGAGATTTTCGGACGCCATTGGATTCCAAACGCCCCATCGGAACCCAGCGCGGTATCGATTCGTTGGCCATCTTGCGTGGTCAATCGATCCAAGCGATCCGTAACACCGCGCAAACGGACATCGGTACTGGCTAGCGGTACGGTTAAACTCAGTTGGGAGGAAGGCACAGATGGCAATCGGCCTTCGGCAACACGCCAACCACCCCGACGTTCCAATTTGAATCGCATCGAAAACGCAAATTCTTTCTGACCTTTTCCGGATAAGTGGAGAAGAAACAAACTGGTAGATGGCAATGAGGGAGCTTGGTTCGGAGCGGCTTGCTCAGGTGCGGGCTCGCCGGGTCCAGTGGCAGCAATCGCAATGCGCGCCGGTTTGCCATCGACGGTCGCAACTGCCAGCACTCCACCACCAAGCGGCAGCGGGATCGTAATATCTTTGTCAGCGAAAAGTTCGATTCCCAATCGTCCATCGAGGATCAAAGTATCGTCCGAGTTGAGGTTGGTCGTATAAACTGCTCCTCGCAGCGCATAGTCGGCAGGCAATGGCTTTTCAGTCAATCGTTTATCTGGATAAGCCCGATTCCAAAGCTCTGCATAGGTAGCGTACGGAACGAGGATTTTTCCCATGCTTGCAGACCCAAACGGTTCATTGGGATCAAACGGCACGACGATTGCATCCTCGGGTATCGTGAGTGGTTGATCGGGAACGAGAGTGTTGAGGAGTTTGAGAATATCCTCGGGCTTCTCGACAACTGGTGCCTGCGCTGCAGCGTTGTTTGATAGGTATATCAACATGAAGATGAAACAAGTGGTCGAGACGGCTTTAATCGCGACGTGAGATGGCGACGGTTTGGAATGGATGTCACCGGAAAAGCGGAGTCGAAAACCAGCGATCAAAAACAAGAGAGTGGATGCGGCTGCCGCGTAAAGCAACGCTTGGCTTGTCGCTACGGTCTCTTGAGGCCATGGCGTTATCGCAGGCACAATCAACCCAGCAAAGATCAAGAACGTTACCCAGCGTATCTTGAAAGCAGCCGATGAAAACATCCAATACAGGCTCGCAGAAAATGCAGCGATGCCGATCGCGGCAGCAAGCGAAATCCAAGTATCATGCCGGACGACCGTCGCCCGTAATTCAGGAGCGACACCGAAACTCTGGAACACGGTTGCTGTGCCCGACGGAATCGCGAGATCAATATTCAGGCTTCGCAAGCCTTCGAGCGCCCAAGCCGGTTTGCTTGTCGTTGCAGATGGCGCGGCGGGTACTACCAATGTAGACGATGGCTGTCCTGCAATTTGCGGTTGGTCAACAGCTTGGTTTGCTTCCGTTGCTGCCGGAGGCTGTTGTGGCATCGCCGGTTGCTGTTCTCCCGGCTTGGCGTCTAAATCCACCGACAATTGACTCATTTCGGCCGTGGTTACTTCATGGCCATCGCTTAATAATACGCGGCTTGAAGTTGCGGGTGATGAAAGATTGGCGGAATACGGTCTTTCAAGAGCAATAGAACCTTCAGAACTAAATCTCGATCCAATTCCGCCACCCCATTGGTAAAGCATCTTAGCCAACCATTGGATTGGGCTCTCGTGATACATCGACGTAAAGACACTTCCGTCGGAATGGGCAACTTGATAGCCATGGGGCAAGAACAGGTGCCACCTAAGATCAGCCATGGGAACCTCCGTGACGCTTTCTGAGTTGGGAATAGGCACCGAAAGTTTTGGCGAAGGCATTTTAATTTGACCGCGCATCTCAAGAGCCGAAACCTGCGACTCGTAAACAATTTGAAGTTGACGATATGCGGCGATATTGTTGGCTGGCAAATCAACGATAAGCCGATTGCGATCACGTTGGGGTAAAGCTGGTTGACCGTCCAGCAACATCGACCAAAGTTCAGCACCCTCTGGCAGTTGTACTTGCAAGAATTGTGCTTTCGTCTTCAATCGAAATCGCCCGATGGTTTGGCAGGTTCCATTTCTGGATACGACCGATACCAATTCCGTCAGTTCTGCGATGGTCGTAGGCAAGGCATGTCCCAAACGGCGCGAAACATCGACGACAACCTCAGCCTCATTGCCCACAAAACCGAATGCTCCCAACAGCCGACGTCCTACGTTGTATTCCGCATCGACGAGTTCCCCAATGTCGACGCGTCTGGGGTATGTTTTCACTTCGGTATCCAGTTCGGCGTGACCCTCGATCGCAATCATGCCCGATTGAAAAGCCACATTTTCGACGCGAATCGAGGGCAGTTTCCAATCTTTAGGTTCTTGAGATGCAAGTGGTTGAAGAAAATCGACAGCCAGTCTCGCCAAGCCAGTTTGTCTCTGAGCCAACAAGACAGTCCAGACGCGTCGTCCATCGACTATACGACTTGACGTTTCTTTAACTATAAGGGTATCGAGTCCGCGAATGGTAACTTCGGAGGGCGTGTTTTCTGGAAGCGAAAATTCGAGGCGCTGCGTGCTTGCTTGATCGATCGTAAAGTTCACTTCATAGTGGGCGGCCAGTCCTTCGGGCTCGATCTTAAAAAATGCAAACGATTTCGCAGTTGTCCGAGCTGATTGCCGCTCGATTCGGACAACGCCGTTCCAAGGCTGTGATTCGTATCGATAAGCCAGCGAGGTTTGTACATCGGCTAATTGAAAAGCCACTTTTTCGTTATCGTTGAGCACGGTCAATCCATCGAGCGTTATGGGTCGTGCGATCAAATCATCGCCGACTTGAACCGCGCAGGCGCCAATATCTTGACTCGTTCCCTTTACTAGCAGGCGAGGGAACTGCACTTGTTGCTCGGTCCAGTCCGACAGCCAACCATCGGGAACATAGTGCCCAGTCACCAGCAAATTCTGTGTTTGGCCGGCTGGTGTAGCCGTTGGGAATACAATACGAATTTTGCGATCTTCGCCTTCGATTCGGCTTTCGAAAGGCAACGCCACTCC
>JANMNK010001235.1:0-2295 GCA_031373875.1 Pirellulaceae bacterium
GCGAGAGCGACCCGATGACATTCCTGGTCTAGTGCGGTACTACATGTCTTGTTACGCAAGTCGAAACGAACGATTCATTTCATCAATCCAAGCCGACGCCATGCAAGTGTTGCAGGATTATCGCTGGCCTGGCAATTTATCCGAACTGCAAAGCTTGATCGAACGCGCTGTAGTGATGGCCGAGGTCGACGAATTGACCCTTGAACTTTTCCCGCCATGTATCACAAAACCCACTTCTACGGACGTTGGTCCGACTAATCATTCCACGGATCTCGGTTCCTTGACCAAGGAACTTGTGCACCAAGGTGTCGCAGCAGCGGATGCGAAAGCAAAAGATTTGCATTCTCGCGTTGTCAATCGCGTTGAAAAGGAATTGATTTCCCAAGTTCTCGAAGCTTGTGATTTTGTGCAGACGAAAGCGGCTACGCGATTGGGAATAAATCGTAATACGCTCCATAAGAAGCTGAAAGAATACAAACTGGATGGGTTAGGTCAGTAGCTTCTCAAGCTCCCCGCGATCCCGCTTTTCCGTAGTGAATGGCCTAGGGCAAGTCGATTCCTGGCGTTATTGCGGATTGAATTGCAGCGATTCGCTTATCGCGAACTGTGAAATTTGTCAATTTTCTTTGTGACAAACTGAATTCGCCGCCTCACAACGCGAATTCGTAGAATTTGGAACTGCTCGGACCAAGGCAGCGTCTACCGACTCGCCTCACAGCGATTGTTTCGTAACAATTGAAATCAATCTCAACCTTGTCTAGATGGCGGTGGGCAATTCTGCCCGTGAAAAGTAGGAGTACCGGATATGCGTCTTTCTCATTTGCTCTGTAGCCTTTTAATCTTAACTGGAATTTCCTTTGTTGGTTGGAGCCAGAACTTGGATACAAAATCGCTGCGCCGTGAAGCTGTCCGGTTGCAAGCCGAAGGCAATTGGAAGGACGCGTATGAACGCTGGGAGCAGATCCTTCGAAAAGCAGAACCCGGCGACGAAGTCGTGCCGACCGATTTGAGCAACGCCGTTTTGTGCCTGAGTCAATTGGGTCGCCAGGTCGATTTGGATTCCTTGTTAAGCGATACCGTCAAGAAGCACTCGGAAAATTGGAAGCTCATTACGGAAGCTGCCAAACAACTTGCTGCATCACCACCCTATGGCGTGGTTTCCGATCAGAAGTTCTATCGTAACCCCCAAAACCAACAAACCGGTCAGTGGGTTCAAGTTCAAGAACAAGACCGACAAACAAGCTTGAAGTGGTTAGTACAAGCGATGCCGCTTGTTGAAAAAACGCCCGCAACAGCGGAGTCAGCAGATTTTTATCTTCAGCTTGCAAACACCATCGCGCGTGACCGTCGTGGTCGACAAGCTTGGCGGCTAAATTCTAAAACAGATATTGAAAAGAATCCCGACTACTTGGATTTCGAGGCTCCGGTTGGCTCGCCAGAACGTTTTGCGAGCGTCGATTCGGAAGGTAACCCAGTGCTACACACTGCACCGGTATCTTGGAATGATGCGAAAACCGATGGCGAACGGTTCCGGTGGGCTTTGGCACAAGTTGTCGAAATGAACAAAGAGATTGGCGATCAAGCCAAAATGCTTTGGGCGGATTTTCTAAGCGAGAACTTTTCAGTCGACACGCTTCAGCAAGATATGTGGTTCGGACAGTATGCCTCCAAGTCGGAGCAGAATTCGACTGGAGTTTTTGCCATACATACGCTTGGCGAAAATGAAGCCATCGCGAGGCTGGCAAACGGCGTCAAGCGATTTGAATTGCCCGACGAGCATAATCCGATCCGCGTGCTTCAAGATATTGCTAATAGCGAAGGGTCTACACAGGCGGACGCCGCCCTCGAACGTCTTTGGAATATTTTTCTTAACCGCCGACAGTACCCAAAGGCAGCCGAATATCTGCAATTGCAGATAAAGAAATTCGGCCCTGGTAATCAAAGCTATCGGCAGGTGATGCTCGATAGCATCCTGCAACCGCGCGGTGCCTTCGATCCAGTTCCCTCTCAGCCAGCGGGGAAAGGTGCCAAGTTGAGTATGGTATTCCGCAATGCAAAGTCCGTCAGCTTCTCGGCTTTGCCGGTGGATCTCGAATTGCTGATCAAGGATATCAAAGCTTTCTATCGCGAAGCCGAACGTGGCGGCAATCCAAAATTTGGCGGGAAAGCCGACTTGCAATATGTTCCGCCCATCCAGTCACCAGCGGAGTTGTTTAACGCCAAGAACATTAAAAAATACGTGCGGGCGGAAGTAGCAAAGTGGTCCATGAACTTGGAGCCTCGCGAAAATCACTG
>JANMNK010000007.1:0-4605 GCA_031373875.1 Pirellulaceae bacterium
CGGCCCCGACCGCGCAGAATAAAGAAATCGCAAATCAATAGCAGCATCAAGTACCAGACGAACGTCAACCAAGTGAGCGGTTCCAACGTCCATCCGCCCTTAACCCGCGACATGGCCGTCATGGCGATTAGAAAAGACAAGCAGCACAACAGGAAGTGTTTGATCGCAATTCGAAATCGAGCACTGGCTGGCCGATTTTGTTCGTTTGCTTGCCTCATCGCTTTGTGTTTCCCGTTATGGATTTTTGACGATTGCATTGCAGCACAGATCGCTCACTCAGCGACGATTCGCATCTGTTCCAAGTCAAACTCTCGGCCGGTTTTTTTCTTGATGGCTTCCTCGACGAAGGACCAGTCCATGTATTTTGCATTCGAACTGAGTGCTGCGGTTGGTAACTCAAGTGCCTTGATGATCGCTGGTAGATCGGACTCAACGACCTCACAATCGACTATGGAAGTGTAGAGAGGGTGATCAAGTTGCGTGAGCGCTTTCAGGTCTTCCGGACTTAGGCGGCACCGCCGAATCGCCAGTGAATTACTCGTATTAACCCAAATGCGTATTTCCTCATTCGAGAGATTGAGTGCCAAAAAATTACCTAGGATAAGTTGATCGCAGACGGTCGCTTGTAAACCTCGAGGAAGTGTCAATTCTCTGCCACGGCCCGCTAATTCTATTTCGGTTAAGGGCATTTGTCTTTCATTTAAAACTCTAATGAGTTCATTGGAAAGCAAGTGCGGCGTCAGACCAAGTCGTCTTAACCGAGGACAATTTCCAACGATCATCGTGATTTGCGTCGAGTCGATCTGTCGTATTCCATCTATCGACAACTGGGTAAGCGCTGGAAAACGAATTCCGGTCTGCAAACCCTCGATCTCACAGTCAATCAAATGCAACGAAACGAGTTGTGATGGATGAAAAATATCTGACCAAGTTTTCTCGTTTATTCGGCAGAATTGCAAATTAAGGCTCTCACATTCCGACAAGTCCGCAGCTTTTTCTAGACCCGAAACATCCATGGTGGGGAACGCCCCCGATTTAGTTTCTAATCCATTTAAATTATTCACCTCATTCCTTGGTGCGATGCCGAGCGACATGGGCTTAAGATCTGCGCGGGTGCTGGGCCAAATAACCTGTTTTGCAACGGGCTGTTCTTGCCAGGGTATTAATTGCAGATGCGAAATCTCTCGTCGCATCCAATCAGGGTATTTGACAATACTCTCAGGCGTGCACCAGAAATCCCGGAAAGGTCTTTCGCCCGTAGCGGGTATTCTCCAAGCCAGACAAAAGGGAATGGATTCACCTGTCGGAAGTGTCCACCATCCCCAAAAGCTCCTAGCAATTTGGCTATAAGCAAAGTCGGACTTTGGAACATTGCCGCTAGACCGGATGTAAGCTCGAGTATTCCCTTTGCGAATCGCCGAGAATGGAAACATGATGATGATGCCGATTAATGTCATCAAGATGAGCAAGGACCGCAGTGTATAGCGGCTCCGAAGCAGGACTTTGCCCAATGTCAGCCAGAGTGCGACGTACCAAACCAGCGACATCCAGATCAGCGGCTCCAGCGCCCAACCACCGTCAACCGTGGACATGCAAAGGACCGAGATGCCGCCAGCAGCAGCTATCAGCACGGCCTGAGGTGCGAAGAGCGACCACGAATCCGACTTAACCTCTTCCACGGATCATCATGCTCCTACAGAAAAACTCACTGCATTCGATTTCTGTTTTTCTCGTCAAAGAAGCGGAGGCTTTGTGCCTATGCTAACTCATGCTTACTTCGCTTGCTTGTAATATTGCAAGTGAAATCGACCAACATCAGCCATGTATCCGCCCGTTTTCGTTTCGAGTGATTTTGTAATCCACTCTCGAGCTAATTTGTCATCGCCAATCGCTTCGTAGTAGAGTCCTATGTAAAGGTAACCATAAAATCGAGCAGAATCGCCGGTACGCGTGCCCGCTTTGTATTTCTCGGCCGCCTTGGCGATATCCTCGGGAGTTTTTTTACCGCGAAATAGCTCCAAAACGTCCATCAACGGGGGTCGTGAATCGCCTGCGGATGGGATAAGCACTGCACGCGCTTTTTCTGGTCCATCGAGTTTCGCAACGCACATGAAATGCCAGACCGAGTTTTCCACGTCGTTCGGGTTCACGCGACGGTGCAACTCAAATTGCTCGCGACCTTCCTGATACTTCTTTGCATAATAAAGCGCGATACCCCGCTGCCAGTTATGAGCTTCCGATTGTGGATCGAGCTCAATCGATCGATCGAAATCAGCCAGACTTTCATCAAGTTTCCCCGCGCGGAATCGTACACCACCTCGCATCAAGTAAACCGACCAAGACATCGGGTTCGCTTCGACTACTTTGTCCGCTGCGTTCAAAGCCTCGGCCGTCTTTCCTTCACTCAAAAACTTTTCAATTTTTTCCGACCAGCTCGCTTCGCTGTCCTGTGCACTTGCGGGCCGCGAGAAAGAACAATGAGACAGAATGGCCAACAATACGAACGCATTCAGGCGGCAAAACATTTTTGGATTCCTTCATTGATGGCTCTGATCAGGTACAGAGTGCTGCAGGTGATTGGCAACCACTATCTAACAGGTTAACTTGACAATTCATACGGACAACATTCTTTGAATGATTAATTTACTTTGGCGGGCGTTTTGAAAATCAAGAACAACTAGAAGTGAAAACACCAATCCGATGAATCGAACAACTTTAATCCGAAACGTAACGGCCATTCTACCAACGGGACGACAACTTACCAACGTGTTGATAGCAGATGGACGCATTCAAGCGGTTGATGCGAGCGAAACGACCTCGGCCGATGAAATTGTGGATGGAACAGACCATGTCTTGTTTCCTGGTGTTGTTGATGATCAAGTTCATTTTAGGGAACCAGGATTGACTCACAAAGAAGATTTGACGACTGCTAGCCAAGCTTGTGCGGCGGGTGGCGTGACGTCATTTCTCGAAATGCCCAATACAAAACCTGCCGCGACAACACTTGAATTGCTCGAAGAAAAATATCTCCGAGCTTCGCAGGTGAGTTGCGTGAATTATGGCTTCTACATCGGTGCAAGTTGCACCAACCTCAATGAGCTTAAACGGCCAGCAAATATTCCCGGCATCAAGATATTCATCGGATCGAGTACCGGCGATTTGCTGGTCGACGATCAATCGGCTCTCGAAGCAATTTTTGCAGAGACCAACTACCCTATCTGCGCCCATTGCGAAGATGAAACCACTGTCCGGCAGAATCAAGCTCGGCTTGGTGATTCACTGACCATTCATCACCACTCCCAAATACGCGACGTTCAAGCAGCAGTGATTGCGACGCGGCGTGCACTGGACTTGGCGGTCCGGCACAAACATCGATTTCACGTTTTGCACGTGAGCACTGCAGCCGAGATTCCGCTGCTCGAACCCGCACGACCATGGGTTACTGCCGAAGTTTGCCCGCACCATTTGTTTTTCAATGTCGACGACTACGATCGACTCGGATCGTTGATTCAAATGAATCCGTCTATCAAAACGGAAGCCGATAATCAGGCGCTTTGGAATGCTTTGAAGAGCGGGCAAATCCAAGTGATTGCGACGGATCACGCGCCCCATACGCTTGAGGAAAAATCCAGAGCTTACCCGCAATCGCCAAGCGGATTGCCAGCCGTTGAAAATTCTCTGGCGTTAATGCTCGATCGAGCTTATCGCGGACGATGTTCGTGGGAACAGATTGCAAGCTGGATGTGCGATGCACCAGCTCGCGTATGGGGATTGGTTGGCAAAGGTCGTATTGCCGTTGGCTACGATGCCGATCTTGTGTTAGTCGATCCCATGCTGAAAAAAGTAGTTCACAACGACGAACAGTTTACCAAGACCAAATGGTCGCCATGGCATGGACAAGAGCTTGCAGGATGGCCCGTTCAAACTTGGGTACACGGTCAAACCGTATTTCGAAATGGCAAGATCACTCCGAACCACCTTGGGCGTCGCGTCCAGTGCGACCATGCCCGTGGCGGCTACTGGTCAACTCCGGACGGTATCGGGATATGATTGGTACGTTGAATGCCCCAACTTGGAGAGACGCATTTCGCAAGCGATAAATGACTTTCCAAGAACAGTTCGCATAATCAGTGTCTTCGTTCTTGTTCCAGCGAACTTAGTCTCCGCATTCTTCGAGCGAGACATCCGGCTTGACTTCAACTGCATCCTTTACCGATTTCTCGTCGGAGATCGGGGGCTTTCTCGGCAGTTTGCAGAGTGCGATAAGTATTCAATAGATCGGTATTTTCCCTGGTGTCAGACCCTGTTTACTGTTTTTGAAGCAATTCTTCGATTCGCGCGAGGGCTTGCCTTTGTAACTTGGACGCGGAAATGGCGATGTCGGCGCGACGAATTAAGTTACTGACGCTGTCAGGATGCGTTAGTCCAAATGCAGATGCAAGCTCCCGAAGCGTTGCCGTCGTTCGGCGATGGGCGAGATAGGCTGCCAAGTCACGCCCAACAGCGGTGGATCGTTTTGACTGATAGCTTGCCGGCGATGTATTAAAAAAGGCAGCGACGGTTGCAATCACTTGCTTTGCATCCACACTCATAAGTCGTCGAGCC
>JANMNK010000050.1:0-2634 GCA_031373875.1 Pirellulaceae bacterium
GCGTATCGCCCGCAGGCTCCTCGCCAGCACCACCGAATCCGCTCCATCGATCTCCACCCTTCAAACTTCGATTGGCGCGGACCGTGCAGAAGTGATGAACGTAGTCGCAATCCTTGTCGAATTTGACGTACCACCGAAAAAATACCGAATCCGCCGACTCAAACCACTTGGTCATCCCACCCCCCGTGTTCCGTTTGAGATCGGCTGTCACTTGCAGCGACTTGGCTCCAAACCGTTTGTCGTCCGAAGCATCTTGGACAAGCCTCAAAACTTGACCATCATCATCACGCACCTCGTCCCATCGCTTGCGAAAATCACCTTCTTCAAGATTTTCCGCAAAGATCACGCTCGCATGGGAAGCAATATCTCGATCTCCAACAAACTTGGCGGCCATCCCATCACCTTGCGGCAAGCGCTTGAGTTCGGCTTGGTTTGGAAAATCTTGGGCGATAATGACATGACTTGAAAAGCTTATGAAGATCAATAAGACCCCGACAAAGAACTTTCTACGTCGCCAAGAAACCATCGCTAGACCCTTTTCCACAAAAACGAAGATCGCACCGAAATGGTCTGATTTGCTTCGATGTCATTGTTGATCAGTTTCTACGCTGCGTAAACGAGACAGGCAAAGCAATAACAGGGCGGGGTTAAGCGCTCCATGGACGCAGTTGTTGTCTGCATTTGAAAGGCACGTTTCGACCTCGAAATTGACTGATAAATTTCGCGAAAAAAAATTCTAAAGTCCGCAAAAATTTTTCTTGACAAGTCCTTTGCTAACCCCTTACATTGAGCGTAGTCTTTTTGGATTATGTTGTGCCTTTATAAGAACCCATCTACAGAGAAGGAAAAGCATGAAACATCTTACCCCCCCCCCGCCTATTTTGATGCGAGGGCAAGTATCGCGTCGAGCCTAATTCTCACAGTTTGCATACTGCTTTCGTCGCCAATGCAGTCGGTTGCCCAAATCCAAGGACCGGTCTTGCCCAGCGATTTTAAGGTTGAAGTCGATCATTTGTTCATCAACGGTACGGCTTATAAGAATGGCTTTTATTCGAACGAAACGTTCCGGTGGATTTTCAGGACCGATGCTGCGATATTGTCAAATTCACCAAGAGGGGCAAGCCTGTTATCTAATCCATCGGTTCTCACTTTCATTCGTGCCTACGACCCGAATTTCAACATCATTTGGTGCAGCGGATTAGCTGGCCAACTTGGGGAGCGCAGAACACCAGTCGCTATACCTGGATATCTACCGATTGGTAACTTGACGCAGGGCGCTATCACTTTTCCAATTACGGTTGAACTGGTCGTTCAATTCAATGCTGTACTTGGTGGCGGTAATGGCAATTCAATTTTTCCGCCTCCGCCTGGCTTCGCAGAAATAATATTGGATTCGTACGTGCTCACCGATCCTCGTAATGGAGGAGGTTACGTTCAAGCAAACGGGACCACGAAAGGAATAGTTGGACCCAATTTAAAAATTTTTACGGAAGGAAGGGTGTGGTTCAGAGTCGGTAAGACCGAGTATCCCTACCAAAATATTGTTTTGAAAGCGGAGTCGTTTCCGAGCCTAACTCCGCTTACGCCATTCACTGATATCGATGACCTAAGTGTAGGATTCAGGGTTTTTACTCAGCAAATCCCAATAACCGATTTCACGGCAGGATGGCCACTCGATTTTGCGCCAACGTTTGGCTATGCGTTGGGCCCTAATGGTCAATATTTTGTTAATCCCATGCTGGGCTACATCTCCGCCATTCCCTAACAACCAACTAACTTAATCGAACAAATGCGGGAGAAATAACATGATAGATCTCAGGTCATCGCTTTTCGTTTTGGTAGGACTTTGCGCAAGTTTCGGATATTGCCAAGATCGTCGGAAGTCACAGGCTGAACTTGATCAAGAGGAAGAGATTCGGCTTTATCAAGACCCTGAGGGGATCAAAGCACGACAGGGATTAATTGAGGCGGGCTATGGAGAAGCTTGTTTCACGGGTCGCGCGGATTGCCTGCCGCTGCCCAACGACAAACTAACGCTGGCCGAGCGCGAAAAAGAGTACGGATTTGAATGCGTCGGAATCAAGCGAAAAAAAATACTTTGGATAAACGAGCTGTACGATCATTTTCCCAAAGAAGCTACGGGGGCTGATTATCGAGATCAAGAATTCCTATATGGACTCAATTTCCGGAGAGGTGTTCGAGAAAAACTCTTGACTGTCAACGAATTCCATCGATTCGCTGCCAATTTTGCAAAATACTTGAAGGATATCCCTGATGAAAAATATCGCGGCGAGTATCGCTGGGAATTGGAGAAGGTCAAAGTCACGGATACTTCCAACAACGATGGCGAACCTCGCGAAAATGTCGACCTGTATTTCAAAGCCGTCAAGATCGATCGCAACAAGAAGAAAGAAGAAAAGACGAAGGACGACAAGAAATAGATTGGCAACCAGCAATCCATCGACCCGTCCCCGCTGCAACCGCGTGGACCGGGGCGGTTCGACGAGTGAGAATCCAATTTGGGTCGCCAATGTTTTGGTGAGCAATAGCGGGGTCCTAAATTTACGCGAACGAATGCAGGAGAAATATCATGTTAAAAATTAGGTTTTCGCTTTTCGTTTTGGCAGGACTTTG
>JANMNK010000086.1:0-2208 GCA_031373875.1 Pirellulaceae bacterium
CTCCACCGGAAGTATTAAGTCGCGCTTGTGTCAAATTCAAAGTAACACGTTCAGTACCGCTAATCCGCAGTATACTTATCCGTCTTCCGGCACATACCCCGTTGTGCTAACGGTAACAGGCAACAACAACTGTGTGAGTCAAGCCAGCAAGAATATTGTGGTGCCCATTGTGCCATCGCTCGATTTTTCGGTGCAGGCACCTTGTGCAAATTCAACAACGGTTTTTACCGGTTAGGGAATAGAAATCCGTCCGAAGTTCGCAACGCCGTGACGTCCTGACGCCATATCACCACGTCCCTCATTCGCCGAGAACGTCAGCAAACAGTAGTTCGACTTGGTTAGCAACGCTGTTCCTGCCCGGCAGGCAGGAACTACTGTTAATCGATTAGGTCGATTTCGCATGGAAGTTCTGGGCCGTGGATGGCGGCGATTATTGCGTCCGTTTCGATCGATGAACTGGATGCCAAACTAAATCGAATTTGTTGGTTGGAGATGTCCTTGCGAAATGCAATTCCTTCCAAGACTCCATTAATTATCATCCCTATTCCAATTGCCGGTTTTTCGTTAACCGGCAATCCAGAAAGAGCTGTTCTGCCGGTAGCACTCAATTCGATGTCCATGGTTTGCTCTACATTTGTTCGCCGTGAACTTGATTGAGGATTGGATACGCTCACATTGCTTATCATATCGCTTGAAATGCTAATCGGGCTGTCGATGCATTTTGCTTTCTCGCCCAGCCCATCGGGCTGAACGTAAATTCGACTTGCTTCAAGGCCTTTAGCAATGGGGAAGTAAATTTGCTTGCTCGCTGCTTCGTAACTTTCGTGCTCCGCGTCATACAACGCGACAATCTGCACTTTGCTGGCAATGGCAAGCCGGGAGATGACTTTGTTTCTGTCGAATTTCCAAGTTTGCATGGTTATTACATTAGAAAGACCGAGATCTCTGGGCATTACTTTATCAATATGGGAAAGCCCGAACAATCTTGCTTCGATAGCTTGGCCAAGCGACTCATTATCCCATTTGTCGGCGACGATCCGGTATTTGAGATTGGTTGGATAATATCCGCCGTAAAAGACTATGAGACCACAACATCCGAGAATCAAGCCCGCTACATTCAGGATAGAAATGATGCGTGCGGTTCGCGATTCGCGCAAGTACATGATCGTCGTTGCGCCCCAGTTCGATTTACTGGACGATAGCCCTTGCTGTCGACTTGTCGGATTCTTTAGCTCGTTCAGAAATCGTAAAGCCCAAATTCCCATTGGGAAGCTTAGTATCGATGTTGGCGTAACCGGTATCATGGACATTACGACTGCTGCTTGGGAACACCCGCTTGTGCGTGCTACTAAGTGCAATATTCCAGCGATGATTTGAAAAAGGGAAATCGGCCCTAAGATTACAGCAGTGGCGATCGCGGCAGCGATATATATCCCACCTTTCAAAGTATCTTGGTACATCACCTGCATTATTGCGATGACTCCAGCGTTCATGATTCCGAAAAGTATCAGCATGACGGCCATAACTGTATGTCGAGAATCGGAAAGCTCGGCGAGCTGATTTTGTGCCTTCCTTGCTATGTTGGCTAAGCCCAACGTCGATACTACATTTTCTGCTAGGTGGCGATCTGCACCTTTGATCTTCAAAGCAACACAACCCGATTCCGCATCGGGCAAATTCCCCAGCGTCGTCGAGGCATCCGTTGTAATCGCGAGCCTGGAACTAAAGACGCCATGAGTCAATTCGAGGCGTTCGATACTGTTGACCGGAATTTCGACAACATGGAGTTGCGATTTGATTTTTCCAAAAAGCGGATCTCGATATTTGAATTCAATTTTCAGACTATTGGGTACAGCACGAATCATTCCAACAACCCATTTGAGACCGTTTGGCGATTCCCATTCAAAGGGAACCGAACTACTTGCTTTTACCATCGGCGCGAGGATTGGTGCTGGAGCTTGTATTGCACTTCGTCCGAGTTTTTCGATGTCTTCTCGAATCTCCGAAGCACTTTGATATCGCAGAGCAGGCTTCCTTTGGAGTGCTTTGAGGACGATAGCATCGACGCTTGTACTAACCCGAGCGTTGATCGCGCTCGGAGGCTCGAAACGACCCAGCGGAAGCTGGCCGGTTATTAGCTCGTACAAAACGATTCCCAGAGAGTACAGATCGATGCGATGATCGATCTGTTCGGGAGCTTCTATATGC
>JANMNK010000667.1:0-11643 GCA_031373875.1 Pirellulaceae bacterium
TGATAAAGCTGCGGATTTGTTCGACGCGCCAGATACCCAACCCGCACACGCTTCTGCAAATCTGCCGGAAATGTTGCAGTCCGCGCTCGAGTATTTGCAGAAAAATCGTCCCGGACAAACGGAAGTTTGGATTTGTTCGGATCAAAGGCAATCGGACTGGAGCACAACCAGCAATCAATGGACAGCGGTTCGTGATGCGTTTCGGCAATTCCCGCAATCCGTCCGATTTCATTTGCTGTCCTATCCAGAAGCGGCCACCGAAAACATCGCCATTCGGGTGACCGATGTACACCGCGACCGTACCGAAGGTAGTCAAGAATTGGTCATGTCGTTGATGTTGAGCCGACCCGAAGGTTCCTCAGTCAAGAAGTCGATTCCCGTGCAAATCGAAGTGAACGGAGCGCGATCCGAGATCGCCGCCGAGATGGCAGGCAGTACGCTAGAGATCATAGATCATCGTGTCGCTTTTGATCCGTCACAACCGAAGGGGTGGGGGCGAGTGACGATTCCAGCCGATACGAATTTGTTGGACAACGAATTTTACTTTGTCTTTGATCAGCCACCTCCACGGCGTTCGATTGTGATCAGCGAAGATCCCGAGTCGGCTTACCCGTTGGCTCTGGCGGCAGGAATTTCGCCTGACCCGCAATGGAAAGCGGATGTGGCTCGTGGAACGGTCGATCAGTTGGCTTCGATGGATTTGGATACCGCAGGGTTGTTGGTTTGGCAAGGCGCACTGCCGACAGGTTCGTCAGCCCAAGTCGTGGGCGATTTTGTTCGACGTGGAGGACAAGTGTTGTTCTTCCCACCGACTCCCGAAGGCGATGCCGAAATTGGTCCTGGGTTTGGACCAACGTCCAATGAGTTCATGGGATTGCGTTGGTCGGCTTGGAAAGCATCCGAAAAAGCAATGGTGGAAAATTGGCGTGGCGATCAAGATCTCTTAGCGTCGACTCGATCCGGTTCATCGCTGCCCGTAGGTCAAATTGAACTTCGAGGGCACGCGGCGATCAGCGGCGACACGTCGACTTTGGCTAGTATGTCCGGTGGCGATCCGTTGCTTGCCAAGGCTACGACGGAAAATGGTGGCGTTTATTTTTGCACAGCTTCTTTATCGGACAAGTATTCCAATCTAGCACGCAGCGGCATTGTGCTTTACGTGATCATCCAAAGAGCCCTCGACAAGGGACTTGAATCGCTGGGCAATACTCGCGACTTTGTGGCGGGGGATTCGCAAGCCAAGAATTTGTCCAGCGCGTGGACAAAGGTCGCCGGAAGCGACGACATCCTATCGACGGAATTCGCAGTGCAAAGCGGCATTTATCAAGACGGCGATAGGCTCTTTGCAATCAATCGGGGCATTGCCGAAGACCAAACGGACTCAGTACAAGACGAGCAGCTTGACGAGTTATTTGCCGGTCTCAATTTTGCTCGCGTCGAGAGCAAAGCAGGAAATGTTGCGTCCATCGTTCGCGAAATCTGGCGATTATTCTTGATTGCCATGATCGCTGCCATGATCATCGAAGCCGCCATGTGCCTTCCAAAATGGGTTCGCCCGCAAGGAGCCTTGGCATGAACGGCAGCAGTTCTATCATCTTCCAATCCTCGACGTGGATTATCCTGGTCAGTTTTTTGGCCATCGCGATTACAGCGACACTAAGCATTATTGCCGTTCGTCGAAGTGGTTTTAAGCGATCGATGATTGCGCTCGAGACCGTGCGCGTGCTGTTGGTTGCCGCAGCGGTGCTTCTACTTAATCAACCGGAGTGGATCGAAGAGTTCAAACCTGCTTCGAAACCAACATTGGTAATTCTCGGTGACGACACCGATAGTATGGTGACCCGTGACGCCATCGAACAAACTGGTTCTGCGGTGACTGTAAAAACGCGGAAGGAAGTTGTTCAGCCTTGGATGGAACCTGCCAAGTGGGACGCATTGCGTGAGCGATTCGAAGTTGTGTTGCAGCCGATCGTTAATGATTCGAATTCTGGCGGTACCGATTTGAACGACGCATTACAGAAAGTTCGTGATAGTTA
Organism: Pirellulaceae bacterium; assembly: GCA_031373875.1. Classification (GTDB taxonomy): domain Bacteria; phylum Planctomycetota; class Planctomycetia; order Pirellulales; family Pirellulaceae; genus JANMGV01. The sequence continues at coordinate 2,037 of JANMNK010000667.1, forward strand.
TCCATTCCTGCGAAGCGTGGTTTTGATTTCCGATGGCGATTGGAACGCGGGTATTGCACCTGTTCAAGCCGCAATGCAACTGCGACTTAGCTCTGTACCCATTTTTACTGTCCCCGTTGGCAGTCCGACGCGATTGCCCGATGTAGAACTGCTTAGTTTTGATGTTCCGACTTTCGGCGTCGCGGGAAAGACTGTGCGCGTTCCGTTCACTTTGGAAAGTTCGTTGCCGCGTGATTACACGACCACAGTGACTCTGAAGACCTCGGATGGTGCTGAAATCAAGCAAGACGTCAAGATTGCTGCCATGGGCCGAACGAGCGATGCGATTATTTGGAAGCCTGAGCAAACCGGCGACTACACGCTCACATTGCAGGTTCCTAAGCAATCCGAGGAAACGATCGAAGATAACAATCAAAAAACGGCTCCGATTGCGATCCGCGAAGAGAAATTAAAAGTGCTCGTTATCGAGTCCTATCCGCGATGGGAATATCGCTATCTGCGTAATGCGCTGTCGCGCGATCCCGGCGTTGAGGTGAGTTGCTTGCTGTTCCATCCGGGGCTTGGAAAAGTTGGCGGGGGGAATAAAGACTATATCGCTGCTTTTCCCGAGAGCCTCGAAGCGCTCTCGCAATACGATGTCGTCTTCTTGGGAGACGTTGGTGTCGATGCCAATCAACTGTCGGAAGAACAATGTCGGCTGTTGAAGGGACTTGTCGAGCAACAAGCCAGTGGTCTCGTTTTCATGCCCGGTTGGCAAGGTCGACAGTTGTCGATCGTCGGCACCGAGTTGGCCGAGTTGCTGCCAGTCATCATGGACGAATCACAACCGACGGGCTGGGGCTCGCGAACTGCAAGCCATTTTGAGTTGACTGAACTGGGTCGCCGAAGCCTTTTGACAAAGTTGGCCGATACGACAGACGATAACATCGCAGTCTGGGAAAACTTGCCGGGTTTTCAGTGGTACGCCCCAGTTGTTCGAGCCAAGCCTGGAACGGATGTGCTCGCCGTTCATCGAGACTCGTCGAACGCTTATGGACGCGTTCCGCTGTTAGTAACGCGAACATTCGGTGCCGGTAAGGTATTGTTCATGGGGACCGATGGCGCTTGGCGGTGGAGAAAAGGCGTCGAAGATTTGTACCACTATCGATTTTGGGGACAGGTCGTTCGCTGGATGGCTTATCAGCGCAACATGGCCAAGGGCGAGACGATGCGTCTGTATTACACGCCCGAGCAACCACAAGTTCGTCAAACGGTGACTTTGACCGCCAACGTGATGGAGCAAAGTGGTGAGCCGCTTGCCCAAGGAGATGTATCGGTACGAATTGTGTCGCCGTCTGGGCGCGCTGAGACGATTCGATTGGCTGCGACAGGTGGCGAGTGGGGTGCTTTTACGGGCCAGTTTGCAGCAAAAGAACCTGGGCCGCATCAAGCAACACTGCGATGTGCACAGACCCAGGCGACTTTGGAAGCCAGTATTTTTGTGCAAGGTGCAGCTTTGGAACGGATCGGAAAACCCGCCCGACCGGAGGTTTTGGAAGAATTAGCACGCGTTTCCAAGGGAGAAGTGCTCGCTTTGGATAAAATGGATAAGGTTTTTGAGACGTTATCCCGACTTCCTGAGCCTCCTTTGGATATTCGGCGTGTACAACTGTGGAGTCATCCGCTTGTAGCCGCTACCTTAATTGTATTGATGGGTTTGTTTTGGATCGGTCGTAAAATGATTGGTCTGATTTAGTACCGATCGAAAAATGCGTTACGAAGGCAACTGAAGTTTGTTGCGTTCACTCGGAGAGAGTATCGCGACGGACGAGACCGACTGTAAAAAAGGATATTCGTATGAGCCTAGCTTCGACACGAAATCGATTGACTGTCCCCGAGTCGTTGCAGCGGCAGCTTCAACAATTCCGCCGCCAAGTTTGGTCGACCAAAATGATCGAGTCGATCGCGCTAGCGGTTGCCGGCGTGCTGCTCGCCTTCTTGATCGTCTTTACAGTCGATCGTTTTATCGACACGCCCCGCAGTGTCAGGTTTGGCATTTTGCTCGGTGTGTTTGCTTTGGTCGCCATGCTGCCGTGGGCTTTCCATCGGTGGGTATGGAGCAACCGACGCATGGATCAATTAGCGCGCTTGCTCAGAAAGCGTGATCCCCATATCGGCGATCAGTTACTTGGTGTTATCGAGTTGGCCGAAAGCGATCGCGAACAAGCTCGGTCTCGCGCGTTGTGCGCTGCGGCCATGAAGCAAGTCGCCGAAGCAGCCCAAGGTCGTGACTTGCTGTTGGCTACTCCCGTATCAAGACACCGAATGTGGCTAGCCATTGCGACTCTGGGTGTGTTCGCTGCGTTTATTAGCGCTGCGGTCGCTCCACAAGCCGCATCGAACGCATTCGCGCGGTTGATGACACCTTGGCGCGATATTCCACGGTATACCTTCACCATGATTCAACCTTTGTCGGATCGTATCGTTGTTCCGCACGGCGAACCCGTTGATTTGCCGATTGCTTTGGCGGCACAGTCGATTTGGAAACCCAACTCAGCCTTTGCGAATTTGCCCTATGTTGAGCCGGTCACTGCGCGGCTTGTTGGCGACAAATATGTTTTGCCGTTGCCTGCACTGACGGGCACGACCACGATGGATCTCACGGTCGGGGATTATTTCAAACGAGTGACCATCGAGCCCAAAGCCCGCCCCGAACTGGCGTCCGTCAATGCCGACGTGACGCTCCCTGGTTATCTAAATTTACCTGAAGTCCAGAAACGCGACGCGCGCAGCGGCACGGTCAGCGTCGTCAGCGGTTCCCAAGTTGCTCTGACAGCCAAAGCAAGTCGGCCTTTACAGTCCGCTCAGTACAATGGCACGAGTGTCGCCGTCAGCAATGATTCTTTTGAAGTTCCCAAGTTGGATGTGGCGGCAGAGCCTCGGCAAGTCGCATTGGAATGGCAAGATGCTGACATGTTGGCTGGCCGCGAGCCCTTTAAGATCAACTTGCAAGGCCGACCGGACGAATCGCCGTCGATTTCGATCGAAGGCTTGCCACGACAAGCTGTTGTGCTGGACTCGGAACAACTCAATTTTAAACTTTTCGCAGGCGATGACTTTGGGATTAAGCGAGCGGGGATTGAGTGGCGAGGCCTGGATGACACCTTGGTAGAAAAAATTGCTCAAGGTGAACGGGCTCTGGCCGTAGGTGGTCCCGATCAATCTGCGATGCAAATGCAAGCCGTGTTTTCAGCAAAAGATAATGGTATTGAGCCGCAGCCAATTGAGTTGCGGGTTTGGGTCGAAGATTACTTGCCGAATCGCGAACGCGTTTATTCGGCACCGCATCGGTTATACGTGTTGTCGCCGGATCAGCATGCGATTTGGATGACCGAACAATTGAGCAAATGGCATCGACAATCACTCGATATTCGTGACCGCGAAATGCAGCTTCACGAAACCAATAAGCAAATCCGAGAAATGCCGGTAGCAGAATTAGACGATCCGGACACGAGGAAGAAGATCGAAGCCCAAGCTGCTGGTGAAGCTGCAAACGGCCGTCGCCTTGGACAGCTTTCCAAGATGGGCGACGAATTGATTCGACAAGCTTCGCGAAATCCCGAAATCGGTGTCGGTCATTTGGAGAAATGGGCCGAGATGCTGCAAGTCTTAAAGGACATCTCCGGCAATCGCATGCCGAGTGTCGAAGATCTGCTGAAACAAGCTGCGTCGGCACCCAAGTTGGCAGGTGAACCACAACCGCCAAGCAAGAGCGGCCCAGGAGTCGGCAAGATTCGTGATACTGCGTCCGCTCAAGCGGCCGCTCCCAAGGCAGGCGAGCCAGCGCCTCCAAAGCCTGCTATTCCGAGTATCGCAGACCGCGAGTCTTCACAGCAACCGATTGAAGAATCGAATGATCCCGCTGCTCCTTCGAAGGGGAGCAAACAAGGTCGACTGACGCTGCCATCGACGACGATCGCCGGGCCTCCGCAAAAGAGCGAAGAGAAGCCGGAGGATACACAGCAAGCCGTTGCTGAAGCAGTTAAGGAGCAGGCGGACTTGCTGGCAGAATTCGAAAAGATTGCCGACGAGCTGAATAATGTCTTGGCGAACTTGGAAGGTAGCACGTTGGTCAAGCGACTCAAAGCAGCGTCACGCGAGCAGATCCAAGTTGCTGGTAAACTGAGCGACCGCATCGAAGCCACTTTCGGCAAAGGCAGCCAGATCGACGAACCGAGCAAAAAAGTCATTACCGACATGGTTCTAGTCGAACAAAAGAGTGTGCAAAACATTTCGTTCATCATGGACGACATGCAAGCTTATTTCGAGCGTCGTCGAATGAATCAATTTAAGCTTGTATTGGACGAAATGCGTGAAACGGATGTCTTATCAGCTATACGCGTGCTTGGCGAAGAAATCCCCAAGGAACAAGGCATGTCGATCGCTCAGTGCGAGTATTGGTCGGATACACTTGACCGCTGGGCCGACGATTTAGTCGATCCAGCTTGCAAAGGAAGTTGCCCAGGCGGCAAATCCAAAGATAGCTTGCCACCGAGCATTATCCTCGAAGTCCTACAGATTCTCGAAGGCGAAGTGAATCTCCGCGAGGAAACTCGTGTAGCCGAACAAGCCAAACCGGCAGTGACCGAAGAACAGCACACCGACGAAGGTGATCGATTAAGCGAGAAACAAGAACAACTTCAAATTCGCATCCAAAAAGTTGTCGATCGCATCTTGGATTTGCCTGACCCAGAAGTCAATTTTGGCAAAGAGTTAGAATTGCTAAACGCCGTCGACTTGGTGATGGGGGAAGCGACGATAATCCTTTGTGTACCCGATACTGGGACCGCAGCAATCGCTGCCGAAACGGAAGCGATTGAATTGCTTCTCAAATCACGCCGCATTAATCCTAAAGGCGGTGGTGGCGGTGGTACTTCGCCAGGTGGCGGTGGCAGTGGTACAACGAACGATTCGGCGTTGGCATTGGTCGGTACCGGGATCAACGAAAAAGAACAACGCGAGCACCGCGATGTCCAACAAGCAACCGGTGAAACAGGCACGCAGTTGCCCGAAGAATATCGCTCGGGTTTAGACGAATACTTTAATCGGCTCGACGGCGAGCAACGTTAAGGTTATCAACGTGTGGGAACGAATCAGTTGCATTCGATCCTGCTACCGAAATCAAAGTGTGATGCCAATTTCAAGCGAACTAAAATTTGGATCAGCGATTACCCGCAATTGAATACTCACAAACCGATGAAAGGAGAATAAAAGTGCTTGATGGATCACTACCTAATTTACGACTTCTCCTGATTGGGGTGACTTTTTTTTTCGCGTCCATCCATTTGGTTGTCGCCCAACCACCTTCCAAGGACACGGAAATTGAAAAGGCTGCCGACCTGTTCGGCCCAGCCAAGGCGGATGCAAAACCGGCTGTCAAAACAGAAGTAAAGAAATCCGTCAAAAAAGATTCTGACGCAAAACCGGCTGATAAGAAAAAAAGCGATGACAACGATGCACCAAAGAAGGGCGATGATAAGAACGATAAGGACTCCGGTGACGAGGCAGGTGATCAAAAAGTTGTCGTCGCAGAAGTAGCAGAGGAAGGAGTCGCGATGGCGGTGCTAGATGCCAACGGAATGGTGCCTAACGACGTCAAAATTCAAAAAGCGATGAAGGTCGAAACGGCATTTGTTCGACGGGCTTGTAAATTGACGGAAGAACAAGAACAGCACATCGCTGGGCTGGATAAAGCTTGGGTGAAGAAAAATGTTCGAGCGCCAGGAAATCAAGTAGTAAACGGGGTCGTGGTCTTCAACGGCGGCAACATGGCAAGCAGTTCAGAAGCTGTGCGAAGGATGGTATCAAAAGCGCTTGCAAAGGAATTAGCAAGCGTGCTGACCGAAGACCAAAAAGCCGCCTACAGCCGCGAGACTGAGATTCGCGAGACTTTCGAAAAAGACGCACGGATTGATGCCATTCTGATCATCTTGGATGAAAAGCTGTTTCTCCGCGACGATCAACGTGAATCGCTTCGCAAAGTTTTGGCGAAGGCGTCGTTAGGGGAAATCGAACCGATTAATTACCTTAACAACCCGCAATATCTACCAACGCTACCGGATGCAGCCATCGTTAAACATTTGGATGCTGAACAGAAGCGAGTTTATTTGGGAGTTCAAAAAGTCACCTTTGGAACTGGCGAACAGGATTTGCCGGTAATCGACCGCTAGGAAGCGAATCGTTTTGTCTTGTAGCTGTATACGAAACACATTTATTAGCGATCTTGCTCTGCTTTCCCGTATTGGCCAGACCACTTTTTGACGCGCACGCGACATTGAAACCATGACTTGCAAACACACTTCTTCCAACCGGGAGCATTGGCAACGCAACTTGATTGTGTCGCTGTCCGTAAGCCTTGCGGTTGTGTTCTGCAATAGGTCCGCAACTTCAGCGCAAGCTCAAATTGTCGGGCAGCCCACATGGTTTGATTCTTGGGTGTTTGGTAATCAATCGGAAGCCGAATTCAAAAAGACGCTGCACAGCAATGCTGTTCTGGATTTGAGAAGGATGGAGCATTATGTTCCTCTAACGGACGAACAGAAACAGAAACTGCTCTTGGCAGCGCAGGGCGACATTGCTCGGTTCATGAGGACTGCGGAAAAGGCAAAAGCGGCGACTGCGGGCATGCAGCCTGACCAAGAACATATTCAGAAGATTCAAGAATTTATTTCGCCGTTGCAAACCAAAATCCAAAAAGGCATCTTAGGGGAAGAGTCTCTTTTCCGGCGAGAGCTAAATCAAGTATTGGACGAGACTCAAAAAGCTGCGGTCGAAAAAGGAATGCGGGAACGGCAAAACCGCATGCTGTCGGTCTCAATCCGACTTGAGATTTCGCGATTGGAACTGCGTGTGCCAATGATCGAATCCCAGCGGAACGCATTAATCAATTTGCTCGAAACCGAACTAGCGGACAAAAAGATTCCTTCGCGTTATCACACCTATGCCGTGAGCTGTTTGCTGGGCGTGCTACCCGACGAAAAGATTAAGTCGGTATTGGACGAAAATCAGATTAAAGTGATACGAAGCAACGACGCAAATCGCGATAACATGAGAAATTTCCTTGCCCAACAAGGCATCAAGTTTCCTTAACACCAACTGCAAAAACTCGAATGCACGACTTTAATTATTTTCCGAAACTAAAAGTACGATTCATCTTCATATTTTTGTTGCTGGTGTTTTGTGCTGTTGCATCGATCGATAACCGGACGGCAGTTGCTCAATTACCCGAAGCCACGCAAGGCGACGCTGTCCCGCGCGATGTTCGCGAAATGTACGATCGTGGGCTTCAATATCTGGCTAAAACGCAGGACGAATCGGGGGCTTGGAGCAAGGGGAGTGAATCGGGTGGGGGATCGACCGGATTGGCTGTTATGGTATTCCTGGCATCCGGCGAAGATCCGAACTTTGGCATCTATTCCAACGTCATTCGCAAAGCCCTACGAAGCATCATTCGTTCGCAAAGCGCCGAAACTGGCTACATCGGTGGCTCGATGTACCACCACGGTTTTGCGATGCTCGCACTAGCCGAGGCTTACGGGACTGTTGACGATCGCGATCTTTGGGAGCGTGCGGAATCCGACAAAGCCACGCGCGGTATCGGCGAAGCGTTGGAGTTGGCTGTTCGTTGCGCGATTACCTCACAAAAGAAAAACCCGCACGGTGGTTGGCGTTATTCTCCCGATGCTCGCGATGCGGATACGTCGGTGAGCGGAGCTGTTTTGATGGGGCTGTTGGCCGCTCGCAACGCCGGCATCGAAGTACCCGATACAGTGATTGATAAAGCCATCGCGTATTTCAGTAGCATGACAGGGCCGAGCGGAATTGTTGGATACTCCGGCGGTTTCGACGGATTCGGTGAGTCGCTTGCCAGATCGTCCATCGCAACTTTAGTCTACGCCATTTCCAAACGCAAAGACTTGAAGCAATACAAATCGGCATTGGGATATGTCGTCGATCAGATCGACGGTGCTCCTTCGAGTTGGCCAGAGTACGCACGTTATTATCAAGCTCAAGCACTATTTCAAGGCGATGTCGAAGCTTGGAAGAAATGGAACTCATCGATCATTCGGCAACTGAAGTCCGCACAAACGGGCGACGGATCTTTTCAAGGTCAACTCGGACCAACGACCAACACTTCCATGGCCTTATTGGCACTTGCCCTCAACTATCGATTCTTGCCTATCTACGAACGCTAACACCAGCATTGACCTTTCATGAATGTTAAATCCCGCACCAACTCTTTGCAGTCGCTTACCCGCATAATCGCGTTTTCATGCTTTGTGTTTTCGATATCCGCAATTGAGTCCCTTGGCCAAGAAAACCCGACCGATGTCGTAGCGGGCGGAGCAGCAGCCCAACCGAATGCGAATCCAACTGCACCGGCCGAGGAGAAAAAAGCTGCTACGGGAGAAGCAAAAAAGTCCCGGCTGCGTCTAATGAATGGAGATTTTGTCGATGGTCATTTGAGCGCGTTGACTACGCCCGGCAAGATGGCTTGGACGAGTCCTGTTTTCTCAAGCCCTTTGGAATTGGAAATTGGTGCGGTCGCTTCGATTGATATTCCGGTCGATGTCGAGCCACTTCCTCGCGATGACGGATTTGCGATTCGCACGCATACGGGCGACCGGCTTTGGGGAGAACTTCAATCTTGGAATGACAAAGAGTTGGTCTTGCAGCCCAAAAACTTGTCAACCATTTCGCTCAAGCCGGAATCCATCGCGCAGATGAAACGTTGGAGCCAAGGTCAGCAGATCCTTTACCAAGGTCCACAATCAATCGACGAATGGAAGCCACTCGACGAAGTTTACAAATGGTCGATTCAATTCGGCTCGCTCATGTCGACAGATAACGGAGCCAAAGTTCGAGGCAACCTCAAGCTGCCGGAAAAATGTCAAATCGATATCCGAATTTCTTGGTCCAAGCAACCTAATTTCGTTATTGCGTTTGGCGTCGACGAAACGCAAACCAGCGCTGGCAAAGCTTTCTCCTTTGAAGTGTGGGACGACAAGCTCGCATTGGTGCGCGACGTTGGTGCCAAAGCGGACGCTGCGTTCTTGCAAACACTCGACATGAAAAAATTGTCGATTGAGTTAACGATGTTCCTTGACCAAGTCACGGGGAGAGCCGTGGTGTTTTCGGACCAAGGAAAAATGCTGGCCGATATTCAACTGGCTGCGGATCCAGCGACAGCTTTCCCGTGTGTTCTCATCGAGAATTTTGGTCGAGAGCTCCGTATCGATCAGATTCGTGTCCTTTCCTGGACAGATCAACTGCCCTCCGAACGACGTCAAGTCAGTGATTTCGTTATGGATCGACTTGGCAAAATCTACGAAGGCCGGGTTCAATCCGTGAATACTGCAACGGGCATGGTAATCAAAGGCACCGATGGTATCGAGACGACGCTCCCGATAGCGGATGTCTTGGAGGTCGTGCAAAGCGAACCGACTCCGCCCCCTGCAGCTTCGCAAGAGGAAAATAGCAAAGGCGAAAAAGGAAAAGATAATTCGGAGGCTACGGCGCAATCACCTGCACCTCCGGTCGATAAGGGCGATGCCGATCCGACTAAGTC
>JANMNK010000668.1:0-5472 GCA_031373875.1 Pirellulaceae bacterium
GATATCAAGTCGAACAAGAAGGAGTATCGTTTCGTGGCACTCGGTTTCCCGAGGATAACGAGTTTGATTTCGTGGCGTCCACGGACCCGTGGTTCCGACCTGTCCGTGTCGTAAACGCCCCTGACAATACCGTGTGGGTGATCGACATGCAACGTCGCATCATCGAACATCCCGAATGGATTCCTGAAGCTTGGCAGAAGCAGTTTGATTTGCGGGCGGGTTCGGATTTTGGTCGAATTTACCGAGTGCGAAAAAGCGATTTTACGCCTGAAAAGATTCCTGATTTGACAGCCGTGACCACCGACCAATTATTGAAGTGTTTGAGTTCTCCAAACGGTGCGTTGCGTGATCTGGCACAACAGGCGATTGCATCAAGCGACTCACCAGAACTTGAACTTGGTCTACGTGAGTTGTACAAATCAACCGAGGACCCCGCGACACGATTGCAGGTCGTATATTGCTTGGCCACAAAGCTCCGCGAACCGATGCTCGCTTGGTCCTTGACATTGGATGATCCCGATTGGCATGTAGTTCGGTGCGCGATTGAAGCTGCAGAACATGCTGGGAACAAAGAGCTTCTTCATCAATTTGCCACACGCGTGCTCGCGGCTACAGACGCAACGGACGAGGTTTACCTTCAATTGGCACTGTCATGCGGCCAGCGACAGTCCGATTTATTCAACCCAATAGTAAATCAGATCGCCTATCGCAAGCTGGGGAGTGCCTACATCGCGAGCGCTCTCACCTTGTCAGAACCGGCATTCGCCGACTCCATTTTGGACGGATGGTTGTCGCGATTATCGAATGAACCATTGGACGAAAACGACACACGTCATCTTGAAAGCTGCGTTCGCCAACTGGTGCAGTCTCTAGACGACGAGACGACTCGGAAGTATCGCCGCAGCTTGATGACTCGCATGGTCGCGCCCGAATCAAAGCAACTTTCCTATGCCGATCAACTTTTGCTTATCGGTTTAATTTCTAAGTCCGCCGCGACCGAGCAAGACTGGCTGCATTCTGCTAGCTCATTTGTTAGCCACGCGATGACGGACTCCGAGCAACCGTTGCCAACTCGGCTGCGGATGATTGGATTGCTAGGTTCGCAATTGTTTAACGAAAATCAAGCGTTAGAAGTGCTCGAGGAACTTTTGGCGAGCGGGCAACCTCCAGAGATTCGCAACGCTGCCCTCGATACAGCTTTTCGATTGGGTGCCGATGGAGTTGCCAACAAGCTAATAGCCGCATGGCCCTCACTATTTTCCGACGAACGATCGCGAGTATCTGCAACACTCTTGCAGCGCAAGAGTTGGCAGAATGAGCTGATGGTTGCTTTGGAAAGCAACACAATCAAGCCGCGTGATCTGGACGCCGCAACGATCCAGCAACTTAAGACTCACGAGGATGCAAGTATTCGTAACCGAATTGAGAAGTTGACAGGAACCATGTCCAATGTCAAACGCAAGGAACTTGCCGACAAGTATTTGAAAGAATTTCCCAAGTCAACGGATATCGAACACGGCAGCAAACTCTTTAAAGAACATTGTGCGAGTTGCCATCTCGGGAGAGATGACACGGCGGCACTGGGCGCAGCCTTAGCAGGACTCAATCATTGGACCAACGCGCAGTGGGTGAATGCAGTGCTCGATCCCAACCAAGCCGTCGAGCCTCGATACTTGCAGTACAAGGTACTTACCCATGAAGGGCAGGTTTTCGTGGGTGTCATCGAGCGGCGTACGTCGAGCAGCATTCGAATCGCCGCAGCAGACGGCCGTCGTATTGAAATAGAGAATCGTAATATCGAAACGATTCGCGACTCGGAAGTGTCGATGATGCCCGAAGGCTTCGAGGAAAAGCTCCAACCGCAGGACTTGGCTGACATTGTCGCGTACCTTCGGCAGTTGTAATGCGAAAGGCATCAACTGGATTGCTTGGGAATTCCTTCTTACCGAAAGTGCGAAGGATATCGTTCTGCTTGAGACTCAAATCGGTAATGGGCAAGCGAAACAGAGCATTTGAAGGATTTTTTTAAAGAAATAGAATTTTCGTGCAAGGTTTCTAGGAGTCGGCCGTACAGAGAGTGAATCTTGCTTCTTTTCATCTTCTCTGCACTAGTATTTCTCCGAGGAAACCATGAATGGCCGATCTGTATTTTCCTGGCGTCAACACCGAATATCTCGCAAGCCAGTAGGTGGAAGCCCCCGCCGAACAAGCCGTTTTGAGCAGCTTGAAAATCGTTCGCTATTGGCGGCGGACCTGACATTCGGCATGGAGTCGCCGAGCCCAGTTGCACCATCCACCTTGGTTGCATCCAATTCGCCGCAGGAACCGATTTCGATTCGCATCGTGAACGGCACGCCGGCTACAGAATATCCGTCGGTTGGGATTGTGGGCGACAATACAGGCGGATTTTGTACAGGGACATTGATTGCTCCGCAGTACGTATTGACCGCAGGCCATTGTGCGCAAGGTATTGGAAATACAGCGGGTCGTTTCCAATTAGGGTCTGCGACCTATTCCACTTCTCAAGTACTCGTGCACCCAAATTACAACGATGCAGCGATTGGAAGCGACAATGCCAACGACATCGCGATCTATAAACTGGCATCGCCTGTTAATAACATCGCACCATCGCCGATCTTCCGAGGAACTCCTCAAGTCGGCCAATTGTTGACCATCGTTGGTTTTGGTGCTGGCGGCAGTGGCAATACAGGTCACGACGGATCGTTTGGCACCAAGCGGGTTGGCACAACTCCGATCGACCAAGTAACGCCCAAGTTGATCCATTGGAATTTTGAAAATAACAGCGAGTCGAACACGGCACCTGGCGATTCCGGGGGCCCGGCGTTTCTCGACGTTGGCGGCGTCTATTACGTTGCTGGTGTGACATCCGGCGGTGACAAAAGCAACGCGGGCATTGGTGATCATTCGTTTGATACGCGAGTCGATGCATTCCAGACTTGGATCGATTCGATCGTCACGACGATCAACACGCCCGTTGTGTCTGTACGAGCGTCAGACGCTCAAGCCGCTGAAACACTCGCTTCGCAAACCGCGAATCGCGGCTTTTTCACGTTTAGCCACACAGGCTCGACCGATAACGCACTGACTCTCAGCTTGACTGTCGGCGGGACCGCCACCAATGGCTCGGATTATGTTTCGATTCAACGCTCCGTAACAATCCCGGCGGGTGCCACCCAAGCAACTGTCAACGTTTCGCCTATCGATGATTCAATCGCCGAAGGAAATGAATCAGTCATAGTAAGCGTTCGTCCCGGAACTGGATTTAGCATTGATCCTGCAAGCGGGTCGGCAACGGTAGCAATTGCGGATAATGAAGCTGTGACTTCGAACGATAAGTTTGCAAATCGTCGCATCGTCGTAGGTTCCTCTACAATTGTCTCCGGCTCGAATGTTGGAGCGACGCGAGAAGTTGGCGAGCCAAACAACGCGGGCGTTAGCGGTGGCAAATCCGTTTGGTGGACTTGGACAGCACCAACGTCCGCTACCGTGACGATTTCGACTCGCGGCAGCAATTTTGACACGACACTGGGCGTCTACACTGGCCAACAAGTCGACGCGTTGACTCGCATTCGTGTGAACGACGACGAAAACTACGCCAGCAACATTTTTACGAGCAAAGTTGTTTTTGCACCGATTGCTGGACGTACTTATCAGATTCTTGTCGATGGATTTGACGGAGACGCTGGCGCGATTCGCTTGTCAATCCAACAAGCTACCGGACGGCGAGCAGACAGCGTGGGAGCTTGGCCGAAACAAAATACGCCAGCGCAAGACGCGATCACTTGGCGACGCACTGCCATACGCCAAGACAGCAGTCCTGCGGGCAACTCGCAAGAAGATCGCGTGAATGCAACGGGGCTTTGCCTTCAAAACAGCGAGGAACTTTTTGATGGATCACTGGATCATTTTCTAACACCCGTTGCGACGGCACCGCATAACCAACCAATTCCAAAGCGACCCAACCTGCGAACAGCGAGTCACTCCAACTTGCGAGATGTTTGGGAGCGGGCGCTGACTGAATGGCCGGCAAACGAGTAACCTTGGCCTTACTTCACAGGCTCCCATAACTTGCAAATTGAAGAAAATTGAACTACGATCTCGCCTTCAACTTGAAATTGGCGTTTACTGGACTTGATAGCCGGGAATACAACTTTCTCACGCGAAACTCAACTACACTTGGGTTTCGCGTTCACGAGAGTCGCCAGTTTGAAATGTCGGAGGTTGGGTCGGTGCCATCCGAAAATAGTTCTTCAACGCGTCTTTCGCTGTTGCTACGCGTACGCGACTTTGACGACTCCGAAGCCTGGCGGGATTTCGTTGACATCTACGCGCCGCGTGTCTTCACCTGGTGCAAGGGACTGGGGCTTCAAGATGTTGATGCGTCAGATGCCGCTCAAACTGTGCTGCTAAAGTTGGTCAACACAATTCGTGATTTCGAGTACGACCCGAACAAAGGTAGTTTCCGAAGTTGGCTAAAAACCATTGCTTGTAATACGGCGAATGACATCCATCGCAATTGGCGGCATCGCGGCGCTGCAGATTCTGCGATTGCCAAATTGCTCGAAGAAGTTCCTGAACAAACGAATATGGATTCCCTGGTCGGGCAGATTGAACAGGCTTACCGAGATGAACTGATAGCGCAAGCTTCGTCCCGGGTCAAATTGCGTGTGAGATCTGCGACGTGGCAAGCGTATCGACGAAGCATGGTCGACCAAATCCCCGCCGTTCAGGTAGCGGATGAGTTGGGTATATCCGTCGCGGATGTTTATGTTGCCAAATCGCGGGTCATCAAGATGCTGCGTGAGGAAGCGCGGCGATTAGACCCCGAAGCAGAGATTGAAAACTAGCTATTGTGACAGGTAAATATGGTGACTTCACAAACGTGTCCCACTATACAGACGCTTTCCGATTTGCTTGATGAATCGCTTGACGATCAAGCTCGGCAAACGACAGCCGATCACGTCCAGCAGTGCGAAGTTTGCCAAGCGAAATTGGATGAGCTTACCTCGGGCCCACACCGAAAACTCTCCCATCCAAAAAATGGCGATTCCATAGTGCTCGACGCATTTGTGAATCGCATGAGGAACACATCCCCCAATTGCAGTTCAACAAAGTCGGAAGTGGAGTCGGAAATTGTATTTCCAATTGACCCGACTCCCGATGCTCCGCTGGGAAAAATATCTCATTACGCGATCTTGGCGAAAGTTGCTTCTGGCGCGCATGGCGTTCTGTATCGTGCTCGCGACGAACGACTTCAAAGAATCGTCGCTCTCAAAGTCCTCCGTAGCGACTTGTCTGTTTCTAGCCACGCGCGAGCCCGTATGTTGCGGGAAGCCCAAGTCGTTGCAAGCCTAGTCGACGACCATATTGTTCCGATTTATGAAGTTGGCAACGAACCCAATTTTCCTCCTTATCTCGTCATGGAATTTGTCGAAGGAGAAACACTCGCGG
>JANMNK010000097.1:0-3163 GCA_031373875.1 Pirellulaceae bacterium
TTTGGCCTGCAAGAACTTCGTCGGTCAAGTTCAGCCCAGCGTGCATGGTATATCGTTGCTCTAATTCTTCACCGAGCTTGAGTGCTAAGCGATTGTGTGAGAAACCGTCGAATTGGACTAAGCATTCATTTAGAGCATCCTCACCGCAATGCCCAAACGGCGGATGACCAATATCGTGTAGCAATGCTAACGCTTCAATCAAGTCTTCATTCAAACGCAAGCAACGCCCGATCGTCCTCGCTAACGATGACACTTCGTGCGTATGCGTCAAACGAGTTCGATGGTAGTCCCCCATGTCACCGGTAAAGACTTGCATCTTACCGCTCAACCGGCGAAACGCGGCACTATGCAAGACGCGATCGCGATCTCGCTGGAATGGACTTCGGTACGGATGCAAAGCTTCCGGATGTTGCCGGCCAGTCGATTGCTTTGAGTAAAATGCGTACGTAGCGAGCAGCGTTTGCTCGCGAGTTTGCCAACTGTTCACACGCAGGTCTTCCTGACCAAAAATTCGTATGCTTGAAACCGCCATCGTCTTCCATCAATTGAATGCGACTGATCCCACGACGATAAAAGGGGTCAGGACTCTTTTGCGAGGAACTCGCCCAAAGGGTGCTTTGCACAAAAGAGTCCTGACCCCTTTTCTACCCTGGGAACCAGCATAGGAAAGGCGTACACTGCTGATACCTTCAGCAGCTACCGCTCTATTCTAGCCATGACTGACTCCCAAAATCGAGCCGAGTTCACAACGAATCAGAAAAGGGGTCAGGACTCTTTTGCGAGGAACTCGCCCGAAGGGTGCTTTGCACAAAAGAGTCCTGACCCCTTTTCTGATTCCGAAAAAACAGCGATTCGTGGCGCAAAAACCCATAATCTCAAGAACATCGATCTTGAAATCCCTCACGGAAGGATGACGGTCATCACGGGGGTAAGCGGTTCCGGTAAGAGCTCTTTGGTCTTCGACACCTTGTTTGCCGAAGGCCAGCGGCAGTATCTAAATAGTCTCAGCAACCCGACGCGACGCTTGGTAGATGTCCTTCCACGACCGAACGTGGATTCCATTTCCGGCTTGCAGCCGACCCTTTGTATCGACCAAAAATCAGCTTCGATCCATTCGCGAAGTACCGTCGCTACCCTGGCTGAGATTTATGATTTTCTCCGACTCTTGATGGCCCGGGCAGGAACCCCCTTTTGCCATCAATGCAATGCTCTCATTCAACAACAATCGACGACGGACATCATTCATGACATTCTTTCTCAGCCAATCGGAAGCAAGTTGACGCTTCTCGCCCCGATCGTACGGGGTCGAAAAGGATCACATCGTGCGGCTTTCGATACGCTTCGCAAAGCCGGTCTGGTCAGAGCTCGTGTCGATGGCGAAACGATAGAACTGGAAACGTCCCCATCACTGGATCCCAATGGGTCACACACCATCGAAGCGATCTGCGATCGCATCATCCTCCGCGAAGACGCCGAACCTCGCATCGAAGCTGCCGTGCAAGTCGCACTCAAACTTGCGGATGGCCTAGTCAGCCTCCTCATCCTGCCTCCCAAGAGCGAAGCGACTCCCCTCGCCCAATCCGACGGAAGCGTCAAACACGCACTTCCTCCCCTCTCCAATTCTGACGGAAGCTTCAAACACGCACTTACTCCCCTCGCCCATTCCGATGGGAGAGGGGTCGGGGGTGAGGGCTCCCCCGTCGTGTTCGAAAAACTCTATTCCACCAAGTATGCCTGCCCTGATTGTGGTCTAAGCTACCAAGAAATCGAACCTCGCATCTTTAGTTTCAATAGTCCGTACGGCGCCTGCCAAGAATGCAATGGACTTGGCACGATCATTGAAAAGATAAGTGGGCAGTTGGGCGCTTGTCCAGCCTGCCTTGGAACACGCCTTCGTCCCGAATCGCGATCGATTCGATTGAATGGGCTTTCGATCGATCGGATTTGTGCCTTGACCGTTGAGGAGGCCCTGACTTGGTTTCAACAGCTGGGCCTTACTGGAATCGCCGAAACGATCAGGAAGTGGTACATTCAGTTCATCCTTATAAAAGTATGATCCATCTTCGTGAACTTCCAACTTGTCGGAGCCAATTTTTACTACAGCGGTACTAATGTAGCTTGTGCCATTTACTTCGGAGGTGCGGATATTGATATCCAAGCCAGTGCTATTGCCATATTCAGAGCTGCGCAAGAATACCATATCACAGATTCCTTGATAATCATACTTTTTACCGGACCAACTCTCAAAGTGGGGATCTCCAATCCCGCCGCCGGAACCACCTGATGCGGGCACAGAAATTTGAACGAAGAAGAGCTTGTCACATCTACATTTGCTGCGAACATCCGGATACGCTTGAGTGGGGTCGGAGCATTCGGTATTTCCACCTGGCTGACGCCAAGCAGAACAGTAAGGTAACATCAACCAGCCATTCGTATTTCTTCGACAGACGGTAGTTATGGTAAAGCGAGGACTCTGAGGATTAAAGCCATCCGAGATATCACCACAAAAATCGTTGTCGTCATTGTGATAAGGAGTGGCGACGGTGCATTGTCCAGTCAACGCTCCATCGTTATTTTGATCACCATCGACAGCGAACCACAACCCGATATCAAACCGAGTTCTGGCACTCGATTGTACAACGAAGTTTGCCGAAAATTGTACTGTATCCCCAGGAAATCGGCATCCATCGTCTAGTATAGTTAAATTTGTCGCAGATACAACTTGAATATCGTTCGAAGTACAACCTAATGAGCTTCCAAAAGCTTGCTCCATACAAACGGTATTAGCGGTACCACCGACCAATCGACGTCGTGACTGGCTCACATTCTTCTCCGCGAAAGCTCCGATCAGAAGAACTAGTAAACATAACAGAGAATAATTCCGCATGATGCTTATTGAGTGATAGAACAATATCATCCGCTCTTTGCAAGTGTGGTGGTTGTCGCGAGAGCAAAAAAACCTTGTAATCGTGGTGGCATCGCGTCGCGCAAAACACTTTCAAACATTATTGCCCTCACATTTAGAAATATCAAAACTAGTTTCACGTTGTGTCTTTGATTGACCTTTCCAATGTTGAATCCACAGCACATTTCCTCGTACCCTCAGTAGCAAAAGGCCCTACCAAAAAGCAATTCGTTTAGACACTTTACACTCATCATATTA
>JANMNK010000100.1:0-3530 GCA_031373875.1 Pirellulaceae bacterium
TGAGTGCACATGTAGCACACGTAGGGTGTGTGAAGTGGTCGACCCAAAACGCTTGGAATATTTTCCATATCAGAAGACCGTTGTACACCAACGCACTTTAATATCACAACGACCACGTAACACACCAATTCGAATCTTGAATGCTTTTACACCGCGATCCTGGTGTGTTGCGCTGGCTATTCCGTAGCAATCGTTTTCCGGCGTTTGATGTGATTCGTCATTGAATACGATTGCCAATCTCAACAACGCCCGCTTCACACACCCTACGAAGACTACGAAGACTGTTTTCAATTCAATACCAGACAGCAACAATCGACTTCCTGAACCGAACATCCACAAAACCAGGAATGTGCGATCGATTGGAACAGTAAAACCCTGCCGCCGAGGTTCCAATACAGCGGATGTCCGACGATGGAAACTTACGCACGAAACAAGAAATGCGTTCAAGCTTGGCGAAAGACTGCGGAAGACTTTTATGGAACGCAAAAAATGCGCAGCTCGAAGTAAGTATTGGCCCGTGGCTTTTAAACCAACGAAAACAGCCAACTCGAAAGTTGGCTGTATGAACAACATTTAGTTTTTTGAAAAGTTGCCGAGCAGCTTATGCGGCTGGGGATTTATTGCTGGTGATCATGTGCACCAAGCGGCTCTTCAATCGGCTGGCTTTGTTGAAATGGATGATTCGCTTGGCAGCGGCTTGATCCAGTTGCTTTGCCAAAGCAGGAACGAGTTTTTCCACTTCGTCGGCTTTGCCAGAAGCGGCCAACTCACGAGCTTTTCGTAGCGCGGTCTTGAGGGCTGACTTGACTGCACGGTTGCGGGACCGATCTTCTAAACTCTGACGCTGTCTTTTCTTAGCACTTTTGCAATTTGGCATCGAACGAAAACCTACTTAACCTAAAACGTTTTGGGACGGATAGTCTCCTCATGGGAAACCTCCTATCATGCAGATTTGGCAGTATTTTGTCTAGCCCAACTACGATTTTCCCAAGCCCGCAGGCACGGAAAAACCAACGATCGCGGGCTGTTTTCCACGTCTACTCCCTTTAAATTCCCTCTAAATGCACTCAAACGCCGATTCGAAACGGGGATTTGTCTACCTGGTAGGGGCCGGTCCCGGCGCGCCCGGATTGATCACACTGCGCGGCATTCAATGCCTGCAGCAAGCAGATGTCGTCCTTTACGATGGATTGGTGAATCCCACGATTCTCAGCCACGCACCGCCCTCAGCTAAACGAATTTGCGTCGGCAAACATGGCCA
Organism: Pirellulaceae bacterium; assembly: GCA_031373875.1. Classification (GTDB taxonomy): domain Bacteria; phylum Planctomycetota; class Planctomycetia; order Pirellulales; family Pirellulaceae; genus JANMGV01. Next base: position 1,262 of record JANMNK010000100.1, read on the forward strand.
AGGCCGAATGTGGTCGCAGTCTGAAATCGACGATGCGGTTATCGATCATGCCAAACAAGGCAACATAGTCGTTCGACTCAAAGGCGGCGATCCGGCAATTTTTGCCCGAACCGCCGAAGAACTCGACCGCCTTGTTCGCGAAGGCATCTCGTTCGAAGTCGTTCCCGGCGTGACGGCTGCCGTCGCTGCAAGCGCTTTCACGGGTATTCCACTAACGCATCGCGATTGGTCGTCGGCAGTCGCTTTTGTCACGGCCCACTCCCAAGCAATCGATGGTGGCGAAGAAGCCGAAGAGCCGCTTGATTGGCAAGCCCTCGCACGATTTCCCGGCACGCTGGTTTTCTACATGGGTGTCACGACTGCGGCTCGTTGGAGTCAACACTTGATCGATGCGGGCAAATTGCCAACGACACCAGTAGCACTTGTTCGACGATGCTCATGGCCGGACCAACAAGTCATACAATGTCAACTTGGCGAAGTCGCCGCGCGGCTCACTCCTGCATCCTCGTTCCGACCACCGGTCTTAACGATCGTCGGTAACGTTGCACAATTTTATCCACAATTGGATTGGTTCATGCACCGACCTCTCTTTGGAACAAGCGTACTCATCACGCGCCCCGTACAGCAATCCGACACACTACGGACTCGACTTGAAGAACTCGGTGCGGAGGTCATCGTGCATCCTGCAATCCGAATCGAACCCGTAACAGACTTTTCAGAACTCGATCAAGCTATTCAATCACTAGGACCAACTTCCGCTGACAATAAACTGCGAATCACCAGTACGGCCCGTCCGGCAATCGGCTGGCTGATCTTCAGCAGTCGTAACGGCGTCGACAGTTTCTTCTCAAGGCTGCATCAACTCGGATATGATGCCCGACAACTCGGTAACACACGCGTTGCTGCCGTTGGTCCAGCCACCGCCGGTGCGCTGGCCGAGTGGCGTATTCGTTGCGACTGCTTGCCGGATAAACAATTTGGGGCCGAGTCGCTTGCAAATGAGCTTGCCAACCAAGTTCCCGGCGAGCGATGTTTGCTCGTGCGTGGAACGCTGGGCAATGATACTTTGTCGACCATGCTCACTGCAGCCGGTGCCCATGTCGAATCCGTGGTGGCTTATCAAAACATCGACGAACGCCATGTGGACGAAAATATTCTCGAACGTATGAACGACGGTTCGATCGATTTCACGACGATCACCAGCAGTTCGATCGCTCGGTCCGTTGTCGCTGCTTTTGGCGAATCTCTTCGCAAAACGAAATTGATCAGCATCTCAGAGCAGACCAGCAACACCCTGCGAGAACTCGGTTTCAAACCGTTCCAACAAGCCGACGAAGCGACGCTTGGCGAACTGCTGCCGAAATGGAAATCGTCGACACCAACCGAGTAAATGTGCGATCAAGGCTGCTCGGGGCGAAGTAACCGCAGACCGCCCCCAAACGACGTCGCCCAAACTTGGCTGGGTAGGAACGGATTAAAAAAGACGCGGGTGGGATGCTGGAAAGGGTAACTCCGGTCAAGTTGGAATGTCGGCGTCGCGGAACGCAAATTGTTTGTGATCCACAATCCATCCGCTTCGGTCGTGACGTACGCCAAGTCGGGATTTGTCGGATCCACGGACACGCTTTCGACTCGATAAAAATTGCCGATCTCTTGCCAAGCAGCGCCGCGATTGGTCGTGCGATACAGACCGCCGACTTCGTTTGGAAACGAACCCCAATGACTGAAGACGGCCGCGTACCATGTGTTTTGCTGCGGATCGTGCGGGTCAATGACGATGTCTTTGGTCCATCGCTGCAGGTTCGCATCGCTCCGATCAGTCCAAGATTGCCCGCCGTTGGTGCTGACAAAGACCCCGGAACTGGTTGTAAAACTGCCCGCAGCATCGCGCCGCCCCGACCAACTGGAAACGAGGGTTCCATCGCTGAGTATTCGCAAACACATGGGATGCCCTTGTGTGCGAGGAGGATTGGCCAGTTTTTGGAAAGTCGGCCCTGTCGGCGATGACAAGTTTTGCGTCATGTAAATTCCGCCCGCTGTGGAATGAACAACGCACGCATACATTTTGTTGCTGTTGGCCGGATCGAACGCCAACCAAACTACGGGATGCCCAAAATCGAAGAATGGCTGCCACGTGTTGCCATCGTTTGTCGACACAACGATCATGCCGGTCCCGCCGTCGATGCGGCTATCTTGCAAATAGGTCGACTGGTACAAATCGTGGACCGTCGACGTTGCGGCGAAAAGAGTACCGCTCACGGGATGTTCG
>JANMNK010000186.1:0-6743 GCA_031373875.1 Pirellulaceae bacterium
ACAATAATCATCGAGTCGCCAGGGACACCTTTCTTCATGTTCCTTTCAAGAACTTTTTCTGAGCTATTTGTTTTGTCTTGCCCAAAAACGACGATAGAAAAAAGGACGCAAAGCACAAGAGTAAGCGAGTATCCTAGCATCGTGAACTTCCTAGTCGCCATAGAAAATCACCCGTCTGAATTTCTAAGCGTTCGACAGTTTTTTATGACTAACATCCTGGAACAGGGCCGGCGTTTTCATTTTCTCGATTAAGCAGTACACAAAACGGAATGTACTCTATTTCCACTTATTCCGATCATCTAATTTTTCATCTTCATCGGCGATCAGCTATTCTAAAAGGATATCTGATCTATGATTAAGCCAATCTCTGTCATCAACGGGGCACCTGGTCGTTTGAGATGATCGAATCCCTAAGACTCCGAACCAAGAAAACGATGGGATTTCCGTTTTGGATTTCCCTTATCACGACGAAGCGCTCATTGGGTTCGGCTCGATTCGGCATGTTGATGTTATGCATCTTAGCGCAAATTGCCACGGTGTGGATCACTTGGGAAGTCTGGCAGACGCGTGATTTTCCGCCAAACTTGCCCTTGTGGGATTTCCCTCAAATACCATTCTCTTTTCCAGTACTTGCGTCTCTTGCGATTGTTCCGTTTTCTCCTTTGCGAGGGCTTGTTGTTCACGTTAGCGTTTTACTGGTTGCTTGTTTGTTCGACCAGATGCGCTTGCAGCCTCAATTCTTTGCCAATGCCTTGTTGATGTATGGAACGATCAACGCGACGGGTTTGTGGTGGTGTCGGTGGGCAAATGCGTCGATGTGGGTGTGGGCTGGATTGCAAAAGTTCTTCTCACCAGACTGGTTCGGAAAATCTTCTTGGGATATTCTCGTCCAATGCCACTGGCCCGGAGAATGGTATCTGTTGTTCGCAACCATTGTCGCAATCTCTGAACTGACACATGGACTCCTGTCGGTATTCCTACCTCGCATTGCACGATGGACGTGTGTTTTACTGCATGTGGGTATTGTGATCTTCCTTACGCCTTTGTTTTATAACTGGAATTACAGCGTAATACCTTGGAACCTAGCGACGGCTGTCGTCGGTTTCTGGATGCTAAGTCAGTTTTCTCAGCGGCATCCAAAAACTAAAATTCAGATTGCTGGGATAGCTGTGCTGTTTTTGTATCCTATTGGCTTTTTCTTCGGCATGGTCGATCACGGTTTTTCCGGCGTTCTCTATTCGGACAATATTCCACGAGGCCTGATCACGACGGAAGATGGGCTGAGAGAAATTCGTGGCTGGGGTGATTTGAATGTACCTTTTCCGAACGAAAGGCGACTTTTGCGAGCCCACTTCGAGCGGGCTTCGCCGATTGGTTCCAAGCTCCACATTGCCGATCCCCGAGGATTTCTTGAGGACCTCTATTTCTTAAAATCCTCAAACGCTCGCGCAATAGAAATTTCTCGCGAGCGATTCTTCAGCGGTTCGGACGGCGAAGTTCGCGGTGTCGGTCTTGATACTAGCGAGAGCATTTTTCGACTATCACGCGCAGGTGTGCGCATGCTAAAACGAAGCCCATCGTCGATGATTTATGCTATCGAGATCCGGCCGGAGATTTTTCATCCCCGTTTACTCAAGCTACTCGACGGAATTCCCAATCTGGAGCAGCTTCAATTGAAGAATTGCAGCGTTCGCGACGAAGACTTGCTGTTACTGAAACAGCAGATCAATTTGGTTGGCATTGGGCTGGACGGAACTGCGATTACCGATGTTGGTTTGAAACACTTGGCGGGCTTACCAAAACTTGCCATCATCGAGCACAGCAACACGCAGATAACAGAATCCGGACTTGCACCATGGAAACGTTCTTCGAAGTGACAGCGATGGAAACGTGACGCTTGGATTGCGGATTAAGCTGGTGCCAACTGTTCTAGTTTTTGGGCATCCGCGTAAAACTTGCGAATTCCGTCGCTAAGTTTTTCTACGGCCATGGCATCGCTGTTATGCAACCAGCGAAAGGATTTTTCGTCTAAGGTGATTTTCTGCTCGCTACTGGCTTGCGCGGTTGCTTTGCTGAGTCGGACAGGAAGCTCACCGTCGGTGCTTTGCATCTTCTCGAGCAAGTCGGGACTGATCGTTAGCAAATCACAGCCGCACAGTTGTGTGATCTGCTCGACCTTGCGAAAGCTCGCTCCCATGACTTGCGTGGCGTAATTGAACTTCTTGTAGTAGTTGTAAATCTTAGTTACGGACGCTACGCCGGGATCTTCGTCAGCGGGAATTTCGCTACCTCGTTCTTTCTTGAACCAATCGTAGATGCGTCCCACGAAAGGCGAGATGAGCGTAACCTTGGCTTCGGCACAAGCGACAGCTTGGGCAAAACTGAAGAGCAACGTAAGATTGCAATGGATGCCTTCGCGTTCGAGTTGTTCTGCTGCGCGAATGCCTTCCCATGTACTTGCTAGTTTGATCAGTATTCGCTCGCGAGCGATCCCCGCCGCTTCGTACAACTCCATCAAGCGATGCGCCTTGGCGATGGAGCCTTGGGTATCGAAACTAAGACGGGCGTCGACTTCTGTCGAAACCCGGCCTGGTACAATCTTTAAAATCTCGCAACCAAAGTTGATCAGAAGCTTATCCATGAAAGCTTCCACTCGCTGGGCTTGATTGCCCGAGACCTTCGAAGCAAAACTTTTGGCTTCGGCAACAAGGCTTTGATATTGCGGCTTCTGAGAAGCTTGTTGAATCAACGAGGGATTGGTTGTCGCATCTTGTGGTTTATATTTTGCAATCGACTCAAAATCGCCCGTGTCGGCAACGACGACCGTATTTTGTTTCAGTGATTCCAATTGGTTCATGGCTTTATCCAATCCGATGAGATTTAATTTAACGCTAAATGTAAGTTGACCAAGTCGTTTGAATGTTCGCTATTGTCCAACTTGACAGCAAGCTTGTCTATTTCAAACCTATGGACCTTGCGAATTGAGTCAACGAAAATAGTGACCTACCACCCTCGCATTGTTTTCGTAGGTTTTTTGACTCTGTGGAACGGCACTGTTGAAATCGGCTTGTCGGCGAGAAACTTTCGCAGCAACTGAGATCGCCGACTCAAATGCCAGCTTGGACAGTTTTGTGCTTGTTTGCGAGTACGCCAACTATTTTTATTTTCTTCCCATGAATAACTTCAGTAATTGCTGCGGATTTCTGTGATGCTGCCTCGCGGCATGGGAATCGGCATCAATTAAGGCCGCTTTTCGGTTTGGCACCCAAGACGTTAGACTATTGTCGGAATTCTCATTCCTTCGAGATACAAATTCACTTGATGACTAACACGCAGGCGTAAAGAGCATGAGCACACCGAGCATTCGAGGTAAAGTTCACTTAATTGAGGAAACGAAAGTTTTTGGCCAAAAGGGATTTCGCAAGCGATTGGTTGTGCTCGAGCAGGACAATGGTCGTTTTGTGAATTTTATTCCCTTGGATTTCATCGGGGACGCCTGCGACGCTGCCGATGACTTGAGCGTCGGCGACGAAATCGACATTAACTATCGTTTGTCCGGTCGCAAGTGGCAGAAAGATCCTCAGAGCGAGGTCAAATTTTTCCTCAGCGCCGAAGCGATGAATTTTCGCAAACTTGGAACTGGAGCAGGGCCCGCGGCACAACCTGCAGCGGAGGCCAATGATTCGCTCGCCGAAGCCTCGTACGACGACGGCGACGGTATTCCTTTCTGATCGATTGTCTTAAGCAAGCACTCCATCCCTGAAGTGGCAAGTTCCAGCGGTTCGAGGTAGGTCCGCTGGTCTAAAAATCCATTTCAAGTACTCCTTGATCGATTTGCTTTTTTGCCAAGGTCGCCAAGTTGCGAATCTGCGTTTGCTCCTCGGGCGATAAAAGCGTGAGGTTGAAAGTCTTCATGTAACGAAATGCATGACGCGGTCTTTGTTGTTGCAACCACACTTTGATGAGATATACCTGCATCGCAAATCGCTGTGCAGGAAACTGGTCGATAAAGGATTCCATCAAGGGAACTGCTTTGACATAGTCCTTGGCCTTCAAGTACGCCGAAATGACCTGACGAAGCTGTTGCATGTCCCAAGCGCGGTCAGGCTTGATGCTGACGAGTTTTTGGTGCAATGCGACTGCCGCATCGATATTTCCACCTGCGATCGCTTCGGCGATTTGATTCTCTATCATGGCGTGTTGCCGCACCGTCGCTTCTTTGTCATGGTCCGACGCTGGAGATGTTTTCTTCTTGCGCCGCCCCTTCTTTTTGAATACCGACTCATCACCTTCCTTGCCATGAAAGTACGAAATCAAATCGTACCCTTCGCAGTCTACCCACCGCCGTTGCAGCATGAGTAAGCCGACAGGAACCCCAATCGCTCCTCCCATTAAATGAAGGGCTTCGGTCGTTACGCCGCCGCTCCACGACCATGGCACAAAGTTAAACGCGAACATCATGAGTCCAAAAACACTGATAGGCATTTCGAACATGATTGGCTTGAAGCCGAAGAGAAACATAATCTCAAACGAATTCGATGGCGCCCAAATCACTATCAAAGCGAGCAATGCGAAAATGGCTGACGAAGCTCCCACCGAGATACCGCCTGAGGAAAAACTCATGAGTAGTTGTTCGAGCATCGATTCAGCCGCACCCATACCGATATAAAGTGCTGAGAAAACGAGCGGCCCCACCTTGCCTTCGATGACCAACCCGAATGCCCAAAGAAAGATCATGTTGCCGATCAAGTGAAACAATCCGGCATGCATAAACATGCTTGTAAACCATTGCCAAGGCTTAAGGCCGTCGCCCCAATCGAGGACGAGCTGCGAGGCGATGGAATCGTTACTTTTTACCTTTTCGGATTCTGGCTCTTTCAATTTGGCCAATAGCTCGTTCACCGATTCGTCCAAACGCGATTGCTCTTCAAGTTCCTGAATGAACTGTTCTTTCTCAGCGTCGTCTATTTCGACACCTGATAGAGGGTCGAGCGTCAGTTGCGAGCCATTTAGATCATTTTCTAGGTTTGTACAGAACGCGATAAAGAAAACGATATTCAGAACGATCATTGATCCCGTCGCGATCGGATAATGATAGAGAGGCGCGTCCGTGTTATAGGGAACAAGGAACATTCGTGGCATTCGATGGAGAGAGAGAATTCGAATTGACGGCTCAGGCACCGCTCATGATAATCTGTTCAGGTTGATTGCGGACTAGATTTCGGCGCGAATAGCTCGTCAAATGCGACACCATGCAACTTGCGAAATCGCTAGTCGACGCGCGCTCTCTCGCAAAGCGCAACGGGACTGTGGTCTTTGCGTTCGCGTTATTTTCATTAAAAGCCAACGATCAGCAGAACTCTATAGAGTCCAGCCTTTTCTGTACTCTTTATGAATGAATTGTTGAGCTTTGTCCGCCCCGATTGCTTCGAGTTTAACGGAATCCCATTGGAATGCTTGACCGCTACGATAGCTGGCCGTGCCAAGGCAGACGGTTTCAGTAAGCGCTCCGGAATAATCAAAATTGCACGTCGTCGGGTCGCCGGTTCGAATAGCGTGAAGCCATTCTCGATGGTGTCCGATCGAATCGGGAATTGACTTTTCGGGTGCTTTGTAATCTGCAAAATTGTCGCCGGGCAGCAGGCAACGCTGACCGTAGTTTCTCAGCAGCATGCCTTTATCACCAATGAACAATTGGCCAGCCTCGGGACCAATAGCGTTTCCGCTTTGGTCTTTGGGTGAGGATTTCATGATGTCCGCAATCATGTCGGGACGCTTTCCGCTGTCATACCAGTGCACGGTGACCGCAGGGCGATCGCCGTTCGCTGCGTGTTGGTATTTGACTTTACACCAAGCTGGCGCGGAGACCGCATCGACGGGTGGGCCTTCGGCGGCAACATGTTCTGGCCCGCGTAGATCGAGTGCCCAATGAACTAAGTCCATAAAGTGACATCCGAAATCGCCAAGGGTTCCGCTTCCGTAGTCCCAGAACTTGCGCCATTGGAACGGATGGACATCGCCGCTGTAGGGTCGTTCCATTGCAGGGCCGAGCCAGACGTCCCAATTCAAACTTTCCGGCTTCGGTACGTTGGTATTGAATTTCGCCCCGGTGTAAACGGCGTTCGCCCAAACATGAACTTCGCGAACAGGTCCAATTGCACCCGCTTTGATTAGTTCTACAACGCGCCGATAGTTATCCCCTGCGTGAATTTGCGTCCCCATTTGCGTTGCAAGATTCTTTGCTTTAGCCAATTCAGCCAGCACGCGGGCTTCCTTAACCGTATGTGTTAGCGGCTTTTCACAGTACACCGGCAATCCCATTCGCAACGCGCGTGCGGCGATCGGCGCGTGATGATGATCGGCGGTGCTGACCACAACCGCATCGATCTTGCCTTCCTCTTTGTCAAACATCACACGCCAGTCTTGATACTTTCGGGCATTGGGATAACTGGCACTGCCCTTGTCCAGCATTGCATTATCGCAGTCGACTAGAACCGTGATCTCTTCATGGGCGACTTCGGAGATATTGGCTCCGCCGCGATTGGTTGCACCGACTGCGGCAATGCGAATTTTGTCATTGGGGCCGGGCTTGGTTGCATGCGACAACGAAGGGAGTCCCATGACGACGGGGACAGCTAAGCTTGACTGCAAAACGCGGCGACGAGAAACGAGGTGACGTGCCATGATGGTTCCTTAAATATGTCGTTGAATAACGAGAAAACGGCGGGATAAAAGGCGAGATC
>JANMNK010000227.1:0-3092 GCA_031373875.1 Pirellulaceae bacterium
GAGTGAACCAAGGAGGGCTTCAATTTTAATACCAAGGCAGGCCAATCACCGAAAGATCACCTTGGCTGGGAGAGCTTACAAAATTTCTCAACTCAGCCCAAGCTCAATGTACGCGCACAAATAATCCCGACAGTGCCATTCGGACCAGGTACTATTCTTTCCCACGAGGACAAATTCGCTACCAGGAATCATCGTACGGAAATTGGTTGTAGCATCGGCTGTCAGTCGAGAGATTCTCGCTACGCGATTGCCTTCGCGATCTCTTGCGGCCAAACCTGTTGCGAACTCTGTTTCCGGTGGGTCATGCGTATAACCAACATAGACATAAGGCTGCGTGGGAAAATTGGGATGTACGGCCAACCCCAACATGCCGCGATCGCGTACGTCATTTACCAAATCCGACAAATCGGCAAACGGTTGCGACAGCAAGGTTGCTCCGTCAAATACTCGTATGACTCCCGATTTCTGGGCAATGAACAGGAGTCCTGCATCGGACCAATCTATAGCTGTGGGATTGGTCAATCCCGTAACAACATGTTCCGTTACAAACGTACCTAAGTCATCGTCGGCGATATCGATCCGCATCGCCGTCAACGCGCCCAACGATCCCTGCGTAGGATTCGACAATTCGAGATGAAAACTCTCGCTGGTTTCGCTCGCCGTGTCATTTACCAAGACCAAATTGAATGAAACGCTCGACTGCCCTGCGGCAAAACTCAGCAGTTGATCAACTGCTTGAAAATCGGAGCCTGCGACGGCCGTCCCATTCTGACTTTGTACTCTCACGTTCAGTGGTACGCTCGTATTGCCGCCGCGATAAGCTGTCACCAAAACGGTTCCGGCGGACTCTTCGGCCTGAACACTGGAACGAGACCAGGCGATTATGGAAGTTCCTGTCGCCCCATCATACAACTGACTTGACGGAATAATTTCTTTGGCCTGTTGGGTGCTCGTCCACCTTAGCGCCACAAGGGCTTGACCAATTTGATCAAAATATTCCAAACGAATGGGATAACGTCGTCCCTGTTCCAGCGCGATTGGCGAGGTTTGTAAAGTCGTGTTTTGTTCAACCCAAGAATCGACCAACAGTTGATCTGCAATCCACAGCCTCACTCCATCGTCGGCTGTCAATTCAAAGACGTAATCTTCAGAGAAAAGAGGTTCGATCCAGCCTGACCATCGGATTGAAAAGGAATCGTTCGGAGCACTCGCGGCAGGCGGTCCTAGCCCCCAATCAAAATTCACGCTGGAGTCGACGCGCGAAAGGACTAGACTCGTGAGACTTGTATCCGTGTAGTATTGGGCTCTAAGACCATTGCCTGAGCTAAGAGCCGGATCGCCGTTGTCCAAAATCGTAATCAACGCGGTTCGCACAGTACCCAATGTAGCGCCGCCTTCGACTCGGTCTATGGAGACATTGAAAGTTTCGTTCGACTCCAAGTCAAAATCGTCCGCAATAGGGACACGAATGGTTGCGGCAGTCTGTCCGTCTGCCATAGTTATCGTCCCTGACTTAAAAACATAATCTTCGCCGGCGACAGCAGTGGCGTTCGAGGTTGTATAGTCAAAACTAATTTGCCCCTGGCTTCCTCCTGTACGAGAAACCATTACATCTGCAAAAGGCGTCCCTTCGGTCACGGTGACTTGAGATGTACCGATGGATATCGTTCCACGGGAAGCGACATTGACGGAAAAGTTTCCAAGATTTTTTGCTGGAACTGCGTTTCCTGACGCGTCCCAAAGCTGCAATCTGACAGTTCTAACAACGTACGTGCCGTTGTCGGCACTATCCCAAGCGCCGCCAGGAGCATTGATTTCGTAAGTCGCCGTCAATTGAGGCGAGTCAAAATCTCGGTCTACCGAAACGAGCCGAGCACTGGCAGCGAAGCTGTTGGGGCCGGTTACTTGAATATCGCGATTGTCCAACATAGACCGTTTGACGAGCACATCATCGCTTATTCGAACCGTAAAACGATACGGATCAGCCGTTGGCAATGTAATCGTGGGAGCCGTAACTGTCGCATTCGGTCGTTGCCAATCGTACTCTTGTAGAGCCCGCGAGATACTGGTTGGATTTACGTCATTCCATCGGCCCGTCGAAGTGATCATTGCGACGTCTTCGAGGCCTTGCCAATTATTGGGCTCGCCTGCATTCCAATTGGAATAGCCCAATGTCTGTTGATTGCTCCACACAAAACTCCCTTCGACCGCCAAGTCATTGAGGCCGATGAAATAATTGGGGCCGTTCAGCATGTTCGTTTCAATAAACGACTGCTCGGCTGCGGAATTGATTGCTGCTAGGTCACCGCCGCGTTCTAAGACTTTACTTCGAACCGAGTCCCAATTTTGCCAGATGTTGTCGATGCGATACTCGTGCTTGCCGAAGAACCGAAAATCCCCGCCAATAGGCACTTCGATGATTCCCGCCCTTAGCGCGTCAGCACCCACATCGTTCCATTTTCCGTCAAGTCGGAATTGCGTGTAATCTTCAGCACCTTGCGAATTGTCTGGTTCGCCAACTAACCAGTTATGATAGGTGAACGGCGTGTTATCGGACCAAACAAATTGGCCCTCGACGGCAACGTCGTTGAGTCCAATAAAGAAAGGAGCGCGAGCGCCAAAGTGGTCGATTAACCAATCTTGTTCGTCGGCAGATCCGATGGAGACTAAATGCCCTCCGATGGCGATTGCAGCAGACTCACCAACCGGCCAAGTGATTCCGCGTTTCGACTGAAAATAGAGACTACCGCCGTAATAACTCATCAATTGCGGAATCTCGACCACGGCACGCAAGGAGGTCGACACGGCAACATCATTCCACTTGCCGTTCGAATCCATCACCGTTGCGTCTTCGTTCGCTTGCCAGTCATTGGGTTCCCCGAGGCTCCAGTTGGTGAACGTCACAGGTTCATTGCTTTGCCAGCGAAAAGCCCCTTCAATCGCGGAATCCGAAAAGCCAATGTAGGATATTTCGTTTGATCTAGAAAAAGTGTCTTGGACAAATTGCTGTTCCGCAGCGGAGTTGATCGACACAAGATAGCCGCCCAAATCCGACGCAAGTTTTTTTGCATCCGTGAAATTCAAAAGCGACG
>JANMNK010000230.1:0-2007 GCA_031373875.1 Pirellulaceae bacterium
GGGTACTCTTGCTGCTGTCGGGGTTTTGGTCCGTTCGGGGCTTGTCCTCGCCGGACGCCGTTCTAATTGGTATTGATAGCACATTTTTTGTGCCAAACTCCTGTCGTCCTGGAGTCGTACCTTTTGCTAAACTGGCCATTCTCCAAGTACATGACCACGCAGAATAGGGATGAAGCGGCACGGATGCTTATTCAGAAAGCGATTGATTACGCAATTTATTTGGCAGCCCGAATGGTGCTTTGCCTTGTCCAAATGACTAGCCTCGAGCGATGCGAGCGTTACTGTTCGCTATTGGCTGTTGTGCTTTCTTCGAAAATCCCTTTCCGAAAAAAGCTCATCGATACCAATCTCAAGCACGTCTTTCCAAACTGGCCGGAACAACAAATTGACACGACCCGTTATGAGATGTGGCGATACTTGCTGTTGATGGTTTGCGAAATCGCCCAAGCCCATCGCAAGATCCGTCGTACCAACTGGTATCAGTTTTTTACGATCCGCGATCGACGACGTTTCCTGGCTTCTATTTTTGATCGTCGGCCGAGCATCTTTGTATCCGGCCACTTCGGTAATTTTGAACTGGCCGGTCATTTGATGGGAGTCTTCGGCATACAATTGAATTCCATTGCAAGGCCATTGGATAATCCCTACGTGGATGCTTACTTTAATAAAATCCGTTGCTCCGGCAACCAACGATTCCTTCCTAAAGATGGAAGCGCGGTCGAAATTCAAAAGGTGCTTGAAAGCGGCGGCACTCTCGCTCTCCTGGCCGATCAACATGCCGGGGCTAAAGGATGCTGGGTGAATTTTCTCGGCCGACCAGCTTGCTGTCACAAAGCTCTCGCGTTGTTCACATTGAGCAGCGGAGCCCCCATGCTGGTCTTTTACAATCGTCGCCTAAAAAATCCCATGCAGTTCGAAATGGCCCACACCGGTTACGCGGACCCTTTGATTCCCGGCCCGCATCTGGCAGGCGTGCAACAGCTAACGCAATGGTATAATGATCGACTCGAAGACTTCGTAAAATTGTCGCCAGAACAATACTGGTGGCTTCACAATCGTTGGCGTGAAGCACCACCACGACTATTAAAACAAATGAGCCGGGCTGCTTAATTTCTTATGCAACTTCTGAACCTGAGTTTGCCGCGTCCCGAAGAAAATTTGGCACTCGACGAAGCGTTGCTGGACGAAGCAGACGAGCATCCCGACGATTTAGAAACACTCCGTTTCTGGGAAATGCCTTCGCTCTGTGTCATATTAGGGCGCTCGTCATTCGTAAACCAAGAAGTTTTCTTGGAACGCGCGGAGCTGGACCATGTCCATGTGCTGCGGCGAGCGACCGGAGGCTCGACGGTTCTCGCGGGACAGGGATGCTTGATGTATTCGCTCATACTGTCGCTTCGCAAGAGACCTCATTTGCGAATGATCGATGCCGCGCACGACGAAGTCATTGGGCGTTTACGTCGAGCGATAATGGCGTTGCTGCCAGCGACAACTTCTGAAGGTATTTGCGACCTCACGTTGGCGGGAAAAAAGTTTTCTGGCAATGCGCTTCGCATCAAACGCAATTCGATTCTGTATCACGGTACCATTCTCTACGATATGCCCATCGACCAAATTGGCGTGTATCTCCGCGAGCCTCCGCGGCAACCGACGTATCGCGAGAAACGGCACCACAACGAATTCGTCACTTGTGTTGCCATCAATCCTGATTCAGCCCGAACGGAAATTGCTCGTCAATGGCAAGCGACCAGCGAGAGAACCTCGATCCCGACGGACATCATGAACCGCCTCATAAAGTCTCGCTATAGCCAAAAATGTTGGCATCTATCTCGCTGATCTATTTCGCCGAACTTCGCACTTTTCTTGCACAGAACTAGCACTCTTTCCAAGTGATCCATCAGTTCGGAAAACCGCGAAAGTTTTATTCGTCAAATGATTGACAAATACTTCGCGAATCAAGATCGGTATCAACTCCTGGGACAAGGATTCCTTGCTTCGCCCGACGAT
>JANMNK010000289.1:0-3099 GCA_031373875.1 Pirellulaceae bacterium
CTTGGGTGCGACGACGCTGTGGTAGGAGCTTCGAGAAGAAGTTGCTGAGAGTCATAATGAATCCTGACCGGATGGTTGGAAGGAATAGGTAGCGTCTCGATGCATAAAAAACCTTTCAGCACACGATTTCCATAAGTCATGGTTCCCCGATTAGGCTCCCGCTGAAGGCCTAATTTGAATTCTGCGAAGACACGTGTCGTATCCACAACAATTCGGCAAAGTTTTCTTAGCTCAACGCAAAACGTAGCGTTTTCCATTGAATTTCGAATTTCCACAAGCCCTACGACCTGACTGGGATCGGACCGGAAGAGAGCAATGCAGCCTTGTCGCAATTTTCACAATCCGAGGTTCACCACCGCGATTCGAACCTTCCAGATTGGAATTCAACTAGTTGTCAAAACGCTAGAATTGGCCCGCTGGTAATTGAAGATGGGAAACTGAATTCGACTAGAATTGGATTGCGACGGTTCATCATTCCTTAGATTGATTTGGGAACCCAACCCCTTTCCACAGGGTTTGGTTGCCGAACATGCTGAATGTGATGGTTTTGAAAACGGACAAGTGTCCACTTAGAAACTCATTCCTATGGGTCCATTTTTTTGGGCCAGCCACTTTTCACCGATGTATGAATTCTCAGTTGCAGGATAGTCGAGATAAATAAGCCATGGATCAAAACTCGATTGAATTCATGCAAGACCTTTGCCGCGCTCAGACCGACAACCGTTTTTTGGGCGAGCTATAGAATCGCATCGCGTTCGGTTGCGAAATATGATTAACCTGCAAATGAATGAACTTGTCAGAGGGCGCGTCGACCCGTCGGATGTCATTCAAGAAGCTTTTGTTGACGCGACCAAACGGTTACCTGAGTTTATCGAGACCCCAGCCGTGCCGTTTTACGTTTGGCTGCGTTCGTTGGCAACTCAACGATTGGCGCACGCCCATCGCTATCATCTCGGTACACAAGCCCGCGATGCTGGACGCGAAGCCTCGCTCTACTATAAAGCATTGCCGGCAGCGACCTCGGCTGCAATCGCTGCTCGGTTAGTTGGCAGCTTGACTTCGCCGAGTTCTGCCGCTGTCGCGGCCGAGCATTCGATCCTTCTCAAAAAGGCCATGGACACTCTGGAATCAATCGATCGTGAAATCTTAGTTTTGCGGCACTTTGAGGAGTTAACCAATGCAGAAGCCGCCGCTGTTCTAGGGTTGCGACCAACCGCGGCCAGCAATCGCTATGTTCGGGCGCTCGAAAAACTCAAAGTAGCGATACAAGAGGGACAGAGCCATTCGTCGGAGTTCACACCATGATCCAATCGAGTGATGAACATGACCTACTAGGAACTCTACTCGAAGGACTACTTGCCGAGCAACGTGCGGGTAAACCAGTTCCGCTGGAAGCGTACTGTGAACAATATCCTGCGTTTGCAGAGCGGCTGAAGGACCTCTATGCAACCGTGTGTTTGGTAGAGCAAAACAAGCCGAGTCGGGTGCCAAATTTTGACGTTCCATCCAACGTGCAAATAAGCGGCTCTAAGATTGGCGATTACCAAATTCTTCACGAAATTGGTCGGGGTGGAATGGGCATTGTTTACCAAGCGATTCAAATGTCGCTGGGTCGTCACGTCGCCCTTAAAATTATTTCGCAACACCTGCTCAACAAGCAATCTGCTATCGCGCGATTCCGGCGCGAAGCACGCGCTGCAGCCCAATTGCACCATTCCAATATCGTTCCCGTATTTGACGTTGGTCATCAAGGCGACCTTTGTTTTTATGCGATGCAATATATTCCTGGCCAGAGCTTGGATCAGGTCATTGATGAACTTATCCGTTACCAAAGATCCAATCGCGACGATCGCCAACTGCCAGCCATTTCTGAATCGATCATACATACAGACCTGCATAAAAACTCTGCAAGTCCATCGCGGAATACTCAAGCAAACGCATCGTTGACCTCGCGATCAAACGCCGACGAGGTTTCTTCTCGCGAGACCCAAATCGATAGTTTCCAACGTGGAAATCGCGATAGTTCCTCGTCGAATTCAAACTCCGGCACTCCCTTTTATCGCAATGTCGCGAGGATTGGTTTACAAATCGCCGAAGCTCTCGCTTATGCTCACGGTCGCGGCATCCTTCATCGCGATATAAAGCCTTCGAACATCCTCATCGATGCATCCGGAAACGCTTGGGTGACCGATTTTGGATTAGCCAAAGCCGACGACAGTTCCGACGTGAACGAGCAGCGGGAGCAACTGACTCAATCGGGCGACATCGTCGGGACACTGCGGTACTTGGCACCCGAGAGACTGCAAGGGCGGCACGATCATCGCGTTGATATTTATGGCTTGGGAGCGTCGATTTATGAGTTGCTGGCCCTTCGCCCGTTGTTCGATGCGGTCGATCGCGTCCACTTGATGACGATGGTTTCTCAGTCGCTGCCCACGACGCTTAAGAAGCTTGATCCGCGCATTCCTCGAGATTTAGAAACGATCGTTGAAAAATGTATCGCCAAAGATCCTGCTGATCGATACCGATCCGCGCAATCTCTAGCCGATGACCTTAGGTTGTTTTTGCTGGACCGGCCAATCCAATCACGTCGAACTTCGTGGATTGAAAAGACTGCGCGATGGTGCCGCAAAAATCGAACGACTACAGCACTGCTGGCGATGGTGTCCACGCTTGTTGTGGTCTTGGCGACTGGGTTTCTGATCAATAAAACGCTGGAGCGGCAGCGAGACGAAGCGTTGGATTTGTACAAGCGCACTGCTGCGGCGGAAAATCAATCGCGGATCCGTTCGCTCCTGAATGTTGTGACCACCTATCGACTGACACTTGCCCCCGATTTAGAAAAGCATCGGCGAAAGCTAGAAGCAATCGATGCAAGTTCGTTAACTTCGGAGTTGCGTTCTGAGTTACGGAATGAATTGGCGGCGTGCTGGACTCGCGCGGATTGGTTTCCTGGCAATGTGGTTTCCGCAAATGGTAAGGCCGCCGCGATCGATCGTTCCCACAGTTGGCTAGCGCAATCGCTGCCCTCCGGTACTGTAACAATTGAGCGATTTGGAAAAGAGCGGGCGACGAACGAGTCACCCAACTTAGGTTTTG
>JANMNK010000319.1:0-2782 GCA_031373875.1 Pirellulaceae bacterium
TTGCGATTTCCGGCAGTCAAATTCCGGATTCGATTCGCGGCATCCTAAATATCGCACGCAGTGAACGAACTCCGGAACAAAATGCAGAACTCGCGGCGTTCTACCGCAAGAATGCAGACGGACCCATTCGCCAAGCCGAAGCGAAGGTCGCACAAGCTAAAAAGCAAAGGGACGACTTTCGCTCTACTTGGCCCACCGTGATGGTCATGCAGGAAATCGAGAAACCCCGCGAAACGTTTGTTCTTGTGCGCGGCCAATACGATCGTCGTGGGGATTTGGTGACGGCCACAATCCCGGCCGTCTTTCCTCAATTGCCCGAAGGCGCTCCGAATAATCGGCTGGGTCTAGCTCAGTGGATTGCACATCGCGGTAATCCGCTGACCGCGCGTGTTTGGGTCAACCGCATCTGGGAAAATTTCATGGGAACGGGCATCGTCAAGACTTCGGAAAATTTCGGATCGCAAGCTGATTTTCCAAGTCACCCCGAGTTGCTTGATTGGTTGGCCGTCGAATTCATGGAGCCAACCCAGATGCCTAACATTGCTGGTCGTTCGGCCCATGCATGGGATACGAAAGCTCTTCAGAAACTTATTGTCATGAGCGCAACGTATCGCCAATCGGCTTCGCATCGTGTCGACCATAAACTCTTGGAGCTTGACCCTGAAAATCGGCTGCTCGGGCGTGGGCCGCGATTTCGGCTTTCTGGCGAATTGCTTCGAGATCAAGCTCTCGCGATCTGTGGTCTCTTGACAAATAAACTCGGTGGTCCCAGCGTCAGACCGTATATGCCGGATGGGGTTTGGGATGAAACGAGCGTGTATGGCGATCTTCGAAACTATCAGCATGATAGGAATGATGGGCTGTACCGTCGAACTTTGTATACCGTTTGGAAGAGAACCGCCGCGCCGCCGACCATGCTGTTATTCGATGCACCCAATCGTGAAATTTGCACGGTCAAACGATCGCGGACCAACACACCGTTGCAGGCACTGTCGCTTCTCAACGAAGTTACCTTTGTGGAGGCGTCGCGTAAACTTGGCGAACGCATGATGCGGGAGGGCGGCGTGACAACGCCGGAGCGAATTGCCTATGGTTTTCAATTGGTAACGGCGCGCAAACCGAGTGACGGAGAGTTGCAAATTCTCGTTCGAGGCTGGCAAGATGATTTCGCGTTCTACCAGAGCGATCGGCAAGCAGCGGAGCAGTTGGTCAAGCATGGCGATTCCGCTTCGAATGTTAACGATATCGCCGAGTTGGCAGCTTATATGATTGTGGGAAATGTTTTGTTGAACCTTGACGAGTGCGTTACTCGCGAATGAGCGGTATCTTCTTGCGAATACCAAATCGAATCATCGGTGACGAAGTGATCAGAAACGAATCGACAATGGCAATGAACCGGCAACAGTTTCTGCGAAGTGCAGGTGGCACACTCGGATTAGCGGCGTTGGCTTCGCTGAACAGCAATAGCACACATGCAGCGCCTCAAAGCGAGTTGCCTCATCACGCTCCGAAAGCCAAGCGGATCATTTACTTGTTCCAATCTGGAGCACCATCGCAGATGGACCTATTTGATTGGAAACCCGCCTTGGTAGATCGCCGCAACGAGGACTTGCCAGCCACGATTCGTATGGGGCAGCGACTCACCACCATGACCTCGGGTCAATCGAAATTTCCCGTAGCACCAACCGCTTTCAAATTCCAGCAGCATGGCGAGTCGGGAATGTGGTTTAGCGAGATCATGCCGCACATGGCTTCGTTGGCGGACTCGTGGTGCCAGATTCGCTCGATGTATACCGAAGCGATTAATCACGATCCTGCGATCACGTTTTCGCAAACGGGTGCCCAGTTAGCAGGTCGACCGAGCATCGGCTCTTGGGTAAGTTACGGGCTGGGTAGCGAGAATCACGACTTGCCGGCGTACGTCGTGTTGACTTCATTTGGAACAGGGCGACCGGACGACCAACCGCTTTACGATCGGCTGTGGGGCGCAGGTTTCCTGCCTTCGGAGCATCAAGGCGTCAAGTTTCGCAATCGCGGCGATGCAGTATTGTATTTGTCAAATCCAAGCGGCATGTCGCGCGATATGCGACGACGCACGTTGGATCGACTATCGGAATTAAACGGGGAGCATTTCAATCAAGTCGCCGATCCGGAAATTCAGACTCGCATCAGCCAATACGAAATGGCTTTTCGAATGCAGATGAGCGTCCCCGAATTACTGGACATTTCGGATGAGCCGCAGAGTATTTTGGACATGTATGGTCCGGATGTGAAAAAACCGGGAACTTATGCTTCGAATTGTTTACTAGCTCGCAGATTGGCCGAACGCGATGTCCGTTTTGTTCAGCTTTTCCATATGGGATGGGATCTTCACGGGAATTTGCCGAACGCCATTCGATTGCAATGCCGAGATACCGACCAAGCGACTGCGGCTTTGATCTTGGATTTAAAACAGCGTGGCATGTTTGACGATACATTGATCGTATGGGGTGGCGAGTTTGGGCGTACCGTTTATTCTCAAGGCGATTTGACTCCAGACAACTATGGTCGCGATCATCATCCGCGATGTTTCACGACGTTATTGACGGGAGCAGGGATTCGCGGTGGCGTAACGCACGGCGAAACGGACGATTACTGTTACAACATCGTGCGCGACCCGGTTCATGTCCACGACTTAAATGCCACCATCCTGCACTTGTTGGGAATCGACCACACACGATTGACCTATCGATTCCAAGGTCGTGATTTTCGTCTAACGGATATCCACGGCGAATTGGTCAAG
>JANMNK010000346.1:0-11954 GCA_031373875.1 Pirellulaceae bacterium
TTAAGCTAACAACGCGTCGCGGTGAGTTGACGTTGGTCGCCTGGGTAGATGGTCGAGCCTCATGTCCACCTGGGCACGTTTTTGTTCCCTTCTTTGACGAACAAAAGCTGATCAATCTGCTGACGCTCGAAGCGCACTGTCCATTCAGCAAGGAACCCGACTATAAAAAGTGCGCCGTACGGATTACGAAAATAACTTGAGAATTGATGAAATGCAGACCTCAAATCGATCCTCGCCATCCACAAACGATTCGTCCGATGCACCTGCTCGCGTGACCACGAAGCCATCGCGTTGGATCACGTTCGTATGCGCTTGCATTATTGGCTTAGCCTTCGTCGGATTCCTACAAGGCATTCGTCCGCAGCCCACGCCCCCAACCGTTTCCAAAACCCCTGAAATGGCCGATTCGACTGCGGCAATAGTAAAGGACTATAGGAGTTTGGGGAAAACGGGCGCGTCGAGGATTCCGGTTTCACTATTATCGGAGTTGAAATTTCTGAAACCGGATTTGTTTTCGAAAGTCGATCGAACAGATGAAATGAAAGCTGACGCTTTGGCAGATCGTGCGAAGGTCCGAGCTTACGACGGCGCGCCTCCGATGGTTCCTCATCCAATCGATCAACAAAGTGCCGCCAGTTGTCTTGCCTGCCATGCTCAAGGAATCGTCCTCGGTCAGCGTGTGGCGACACGAATCAGTCACCCTCACTACACCAGTTGCACGCAATGCCACGTCGAGACGTCAACCAGTGGGCCAAACGAGCCAGCCTTGGTTGTTGAAAACGAGTTTGCTGGAATCGACCGTTCCGGTCCCGGTGTTCGCGCCTTAGTTGGATCACCGCCAGTCATCCCGCATACGACGTGGATGCGAAACGATTGTTTGAGCTGTCATGGATTAGTTGCCCGCGCAGGAATTCGCACAACTCACCCGTGGCTTAGCAATTGCCAACAGTGCCATGCACCTTCCGCAGAACTCGATCAGAAGTATGCTGCGATTCCTTACTAAAAGTAGCTCCTTTCACGAAATCTGTCATGTCTGAAAACGTCGAGATGCCCAGTTTTGCCAACGGACCAGTTGTGCCCGAAATGCGAGTTGTGCAGTTAACCGGCGAGGACGTGCAAGCTTTGTTTTTGGATCTCGCGGCGGTCGCTCAAGTTTCCCAGGTCGTTCTCAAAGGCAGCTCAACTCAATACGCTTCGCAAAATAGTGTGACGCTCGAAAACGCTTTGCCAATGCTCTTGAGCAATTCGATTCACGGAATGCAGGTTCGGTATGGGTACGACGGTCATGAATGGACCGATACGCTGTTTCGAGAAGCAGACGACCAATTTCGATTGGTCCGCTGCCAGCACTTGCGGAGCTAGAATTCATCGCATTGTTTTCCTTTGAGAATGGAAAACATTGGAATTAAGAAGCACAATCTAATGGACGTGCTGTTGCCGAATTTTGCTTAGCGCGTCAAGCAACGGACGGGGATTGCCTTGCTGGTTGATGAGTCCCGAGTTAGCGAATGCGTGAGGTGCGTTATCAGCAAACTGATTCCAAACGACTCCGTGAACGTTGGGTTTTGCCAAAAGCATCTGAACCAACTCCGCGCCATTCGGCGGCAATCCGGTTGCAGTACCGGTATCGGGAATGTCCTTCATACGTGTTCCTTGCCATTGGCTGACAAGCGAATAACGAGCGGTGGCTTGCGCGTCCGTATCCATGCTGGCTGGCGTTGTAATCATCGTCATGAGCGGTAGTCCAAGGTTGGACCATAGATCGATTAAATCCGAAACATCGATCAAGTCCCGAGGGAAACTGCCTCCAGGCCAATGACCCATGTTCATTTCCAACCCAAGACCGGACAGCCCCAAGTCGGTTCTTGTCAACGCGTCCGCAAAGTGCAATGGCGAAATCGAATCGGCTTTCTGACCTAAATATTCAGCCCAAGGCATATCGAGGCAAATGATAACGGGCGTTCGATCATCGCAGCGTCGAATCGTTTGAATAATGGCAACAGCTAAACGCAGGATTTGATCGTCGGTCAAGCCAAGATCGTTGGGAGAGTTCACGCCCGTGGCAGCGCACCACAAATTTACTTTGCCACGATATCGCTCCACCGTCTTTTGTGTGAACTCGCAAGCAGCCTTCAATAATGTCTCGTAACTGTCGAGCAGGAAAAGCCAATTGGGCATGGAGTGTGGTTGGAGACTGATGATGGGTCCACCGCATACCCGAATATTGTTATTCCTGGCCCAATCGATCTGCGTATCGAACAAACGATAATCGGCTTTCTGCGAATCCGCTTCGATGCGTCCCCATTCCAACGACACGTAAGCCAAATTCATCGCTGGTAAAACTGCATTCGCATGAGATGACCATTGTTCGGTTGTGCCCAATCGAATGCCCATCAACGTGCTTAACTTTTCTTCCTGTTGATGTCGCACTTGCAGGGACTGGGTGATGAAAGCTCGCGTCAGAAAACGAGTAGAAGATAAAGCGAACTCGATCGATGTTTGGGCCAATCGGCAACATTCAACTTTGTCAGACTGCGCGGTAACAGCATTCAAGAAGTAATCGAGCGCTTGGTCCATGACAGGAAAAAACGTATCAGGCAGCTTTAGTCCTAAGCGTTGCCAATCCAGTGCTCGTCCACGAATTCGATGCAACGTACCCCGAGCCAATTCAAGTGGCAGGATATACTCGGTTTTGTCATCGCAACGAAGGCTGGCAGTAGAGACCAAAATTGGGCCGAACTCGCGAGTCGGCCACACGATGGACAATTTTCCGGATTCATCAATCGAACGCGAGATGCAAAAACCGTTTTCCGAAATGGTGCTCTTGCCAGCCCAAGGAATTCCTTCAATCCCTGAAACGTACGCGGAACTCCAGACGGCTGGGTCGTATTGCGGAGCGTCGGGGATGAAGAATCGGAGTTGCCCCATGTTATGCGTTGGTTCCCAGGATGACGAAACTCGCGATCGGTAATTTAAGAAGAACAGTGTTTCGCCAAGCTAGTCATGAACTTTGTAAAAGCACTTAACGGTGATCGGCGTCTCGCTTCCAGAATAGACCGAATAGCGAAACAGGGAATCTAACTCAGTCAGTATGTCTTTGCAATTTCCCTAACCCGCGTTTCCACTCCTGCAGGGAAGTCGCGAGGCCCTACAAAACCATAATCTTTCTTGAACACATCTGCTTTGCATGGCGATGCCTATTTTCAAAGGGTTCGACCGATGTCATAACCTTCCTTGTGGGTTTCAAAAATATTTCAGTCTGTAGATGATCCATGGAATGAATCGGTGAGTTCAACCTTAATTCAATCAAACCTGCCTTTTCCCTGTCGGCGAGGCAAAGTTCGCGATGTTTACGATCTTGAGGACCGCCTCTTGATTGTGAGTTCGGACCGTATCAGTGCCTTCGATTGGATTTTGCCTACTCCAATTCCAGATAAGGGCCGTATTCTTACCCAAATGAGCCTGTTCTGGTTCGAGCAACTTGGGATTGAAAATCATCTATTGTCCTCTCAAGTTCCCGATGTAGCGCGTGCATTCAATACGAATGGGGAACTGAACGGACGCATAATGGTTGTGCGGAAAGCTTCGGTTGTGCCCTTCGAATGCGTCGTCCGCGGATATCTCGAAGGCTCAGGTTGGCGTGACTACGTCGCAAATCAGTCGGTGTGTGGCTTGCCGTTGCCCGCCGGACTACGCCAGTGCGACCGCCTTCCCTCCCTGCTTTTTACACCTGCGACCAAAGCCGAATCGGGACACGACGAAAACGTGGATTTCGGGACCTTGGTAAATGCACTGGGAGAACGAACAGCAGAAATCCTTCGCGAAAAATCCTTGGAAATTTATTCGCGCGGGGCTGAAATCGCCAAGTCCAAGGGAATCATCATCGCGGATACGAAATTCGAATTCGGCTGGTTTGAAGATCGAATCATTCTCATCGACGAAGTCCTGACCCCCGACAGTTCTCGATTCTGGTCGGCCGATCAGTATGTGCCCGGACAGGCTCAACCGTCTTTCGACAAGCAGTTTGTCCGAGAGTATTTGATGAGTACAACCTGGGACCGTAACAGTCCTCCCCCTGAGTTGCCTGCCGAAATCGTCCAGCGTACTCGAGCCAAATATGTCGAAGCGTTCGAGCGACTTTCAGGTCAAACTTTCCAATAGCGAGCTGGCAAAATCCTCGAGCCAATTCCCTTTCACTGTTGCAAAAGAATGATAGGTCCCACGGATGTTGATTCTATCAGTCATTTTTGCCCATAAGGTGTCTCCGCCAAACCAATCAATCGGCCAACAAACCAGCTTTAACAAGCAATTCCCAATGAATTCGATGGCTGTCAGCACTGTTATTTAACAACTAATGTTGTTTTTAAAACGAGTTTTAACGCATCGCAGCTTGTCAAAATGCGGGAGAAACTCTAACGTAATAGTGGAAGCGGAACGTAAATCGGGGACTGTCATGGAAATCGCTAGCAATCTCGAAGAAGATTTCACCCAAAATGGGGTGCGACCTGTTGATCAGGCGGTGCTTGATTTGCTTCGTAAAGAGCGGGGCATGACAGTCACGGAGATGATCGACCGTTTGGACGTAACCGCCACGGCTGTTCGGCAGCGGTTGGATCGGTTGGTCGAAATGGGACTTGTCGAAAGACGCAAAGAGACTGCTGGGCGAGGACGTCCGACATTTCGGTATTTGCTGTCACCGGCAGGCTGGCGTGAAGTAGGCGCCACGTACGCTGACTTGGCGATGGCAATGTGGAAAGAAGTGCATGACTTGCCTGAAAGTGAAATTAAGGGCATGCTACTTCAGCGAGTCACTAAACGCATGGGGCAAGCCTATCACGACGAGATTCCGAATGGGACTTTGACGGAACGCATGGCGAGCATGGTCAAGGTTCTTGGCGAAAGAAAAATACCAGCTAGGCTCGAACAATTAGGCAATCTACCTGTTCTTGAAGTTCAAGCTTGTCCTTATCCAGGACTTGTTACAGGAGAGCACGATCGTTCGGTTTGTGAACTGGAACAACAAGTGCTGACGGCCGCGATGGGCCAAGACATGGAATTATCCCAATGCAGACTCGATGGCCATCACTCCTGTCAGTTCCGGCCGGTCGAAGCCTCCGCTGACGCCTCAAAATAAAAACAACACAATTAACGGTCATATACTTTTCAGGTAACAACTGAAATCTGTTTCATAGGGTTTGGAATGACAACTACGCATACTTTGGCAATCAATAATCTTCACGTCTCTGTTGAGGGAAAGCAGATTCTTCGCGGCGTGAACTTGGTCATGAATTTTGGTGAGACGCACGCTTTGATGGGACCGAACGGTTCAGGAAAAAGTACTCTAGGCTTGGCGATCATGGGACATCCCAACTACGTGATCGACGACGGATCGATCGCGTTGGACGGGGAAGATGTCCTGGCCATGAGCCCCGATCAACGTGCACGTGCCGGCATTTTCATGGCGTTTCAACGTCCCATCGCAATTCCCGGTGTGAAGATGGCTGACTTCCTGCGACATGCGGCGACCAATGTTCGTCGACCCGATCGCAAAGAAGGCGAAGACCTGATCGCTATGCGTGAATTTCGAAAAGAACTCAAGTCCAAGATGGAGCAACTCAAAATGGATCCGGAGTTCGCTCGCCGGTACGTCAACGACGGATTTTCAGGCGGCGAAATGAAACGTGCAGAAATCTTGACCATGGCTATGTTGTCACCCAAGTTCGCGATACTCGATGAGACCGACTCTGGGCTCGACGCCGACGCAGTGCGATTGGCCAGTGCCAGCATCGCTGAAATCGGCCGGGAGAAAATGGGACTATTGATCATTACTCACCACGACAAACTGCTTGAACACAATCGTCCTGATTTCACGCATGTGATGCTGGGCGGACGAATTGTCGAAACGGGTGGATTGGAATTGGCCAAAGAATTGCATGATCATGGTTATGACCGCATTCGACGTGCTTATCCGGATGCCGATGCTGCAAATCAAGCAATGTTGAAACAAGAAGAACCTGCCACAATCGCTGGCTAAATATAAAAAGGACTTGGATTATGGCTACCGACTTAACAACATCCGCTGACGTCGTTGGGGAAATCAATAAGTACGATTTCCGCACCGAAAGCAACGCAGTCTTCAAAGCTCGCAAAGGCATCGATGTCGAGATCGTCAATCAGATTTCGGACATGAAAAACGAACCTGATTGGATGCGCGAGTTTCGATTGAAGTCCTTCGAAATATTTCAATCCAAACCGATGCCGCATTGGGGCGGTGCGATCGATATCGATTTCCAAGATATTTACTACTATCTCAAGCCGACCAATGGCCAAGGACAAACTTGGGACGAAGTCCCCCAAGAAATCAAAGATACCTTTGACAAGCTTGGTATTCCTCAAGCGGAACGCAAATATTTGGCCGGCGTGAAAGCGCAGTTCGAAAGCGAAGTTGTTTACGGCTCGCTCAAAGAGGACCTTGCAAAACAAGGCGTGCTGTTTACCGATACGGACACCGCAGTCCGCGAGCATCCCGATTTGCTTCGCGAGTACTTCGGCAAAATTATTCCTTCTACCGATAACAAATTCGCCGCTCTCAATTCGGCAGTGTGGTCGGGTGGTTCGTTCATCTACGTTCCCAAAGGCGTTAAGATTGAGTTTCCTCTGCAAGCTTACTTTCGCATCAATGCGGAAAATATGGGCCAGTTCGAGCGAACGTTGATCATCGTCGACGAAGGTGCTTCGGTGCACTACGTCGAGGGCTGCACAGCGCCGATGTACACTTCAGAAAGCCTCCACTCAGCGGTCGTTGAAATTATCTGCAAGCGTGGTAGTCGTTGCCGATACACAACGATTCAAAACTGGGCGAACAACATTTATAACTTGGTTACCAAGCGAGCAATGGCCTATGCCGACGCAACCATGGAATGGGTCGATGGTAACCTGGGAAGTAAATTGACAATGAAGTATCCTGCCGTCTACATGATGGAGCCGGGTGCCCGCGGCGAGATTCTTTCGATCGCTTTCGCCAGCAAAGGCCAGCATCAAGACGCTGGTGCAAAGCTGGTCCATTGCGCACCGAACACCACGGGTCAAATCATCAGCAAATCCATTTCCAAGAACGGCGGTCGGGCCAGCTATCGCGGCTTGGTCAAAGTCGAAAATGGCGCAAAGAATACCAAGTGCAGCGTTGTATGCGATGCACTGATTCTTGATCCGAAAAGCCGTAGCGATACCTATCCGTACATCGAGATTCTTGAGCAAGACGTGACTGTTGGTCACGAAGCCAGCGTTTCGCGAATCGGAGAAGAGCAATTGTTCTACTTGATGAGCCGCGGCTTGTCCGAAGCCGAAGCGAGTACGATGATTGTCAACGGTTTCATCGAACCACTCGTCAAGGAACTGCCCATGGAATACGCAGTTGAAATGAACCGGTTAATCCAGTTGCAAATGGAAGGTTCTGTCGGCTAAAAAAATCCGTCACCAGCGGGGCAGGGCATCACCAGCAGAAATGACTGATGGCGCAACCTGCATCCGCGTGACCGATAACCAGTTGATTCATGCAGTGGCGTCCGAATCACGACGCAACGCATAAAAACTGTTGTTCCAAGAGTCCGTAACTATTCCTTTTTAAACCAACTAAGTTCTCTAAGCTCGATCGCCTCGCGGTCATTTAATTATCACTAATCGACATGACAGACACACTCGTTAACAGCCGTTTCGATCAAACAGGATTCGATGCATTTCTCCGCTCACGCGTTGAACCTCATTGGTTGGTAGAACAACGGCAGCAAGCTTGGTCGCAATATCAAAGCATGCCTTGGCCTGATCGCCGGTCCGAAGAATGGATGCGGAGCGATTTGCGCATGTTCCGACTTGAGCGTTTCGAGCTGCCGGTAGAATCCTCGGGCGAAGTCGATACGATCGAAACACGCCTGGGGGAAGGCGTAGAAACCGCTGGCGTCTTGCGGGTACACGACGGATTCGCACAAATCGATCAGCTTGACGAAAAATACAACAAGCAAGGTGTTATTTTCGGTTCGCTTGACCGTATTGCTTCGGAACATCAAGATCTCGTCAAGAAGTATTTGTTTTCAATCGAGGACCAAAAAGCAAATCGCTTTGCCGCTATGCACGCAGCGACTTGGAGTGGCGGACACATGCTGTACGTTCCCAAGGGAGTGACTGTCGATCTGCCATTGTTGATTCAGTCGACCATGCGAGATGGGGGTACGGATCTGGGTCACACGCTCGTCGTTCTCGATGATGACGCCGAAGCGACCGTTCTTTACGAATCGGCCAGCCCAACACAAAACTCCTCGGGTTTTCATAACGGTGGTTTGGAAATTATTCTTGGTCGGGGTGCACGATTCCGATACGTGAACTTGCAGGATTGGGGGCGTTCGGTTTGGCATTTTGCACAACAACGCGCAGTACTGGATCGTGATGCGACTATCCAATGGACTATTGCGGCGATGGGTTCTAAATTCGCGCAAGTTGCCCAAGAAGTCAACCTCAACGGCGAAGGCAGTTCCTGCCAAGTCAACGGCGTGATGTTCACGCAAGATCGCCAACAAATCACCTACAACACGTTGCAGCGTCATTGCAAACCTCATTGCCGAAGCGATTTCCTGTACAAGGCCGCTTTGCAAGATCAGTCGCGGACCGTCTGGCGCGGGATGATCAAGGTCGACAAGGGCGCAAACAAAACCGACGGATATCAACGCAACGACAACTTGTTGCTAAGCGATCATTGCCGTGCTGACTCGATCCCAGGACTGGAAATCGAAACCGACGACGTTCGATGCACCCACGGTAGCACCTCTGGTCGAGTCGACGAAGAACTAATTTTCTACGCCCAATCTCGTGGCTTCACGCGTCGCGAAGCAGTCCGATTGATCGTTACCGGATTCTTTCAACAGATTTTTGACCGCATTACGATCGACAGTGTTCGTGAAGCTTTAGGAAAGGCAATTGCCAAGCAAGTTCGCGAGTACGAATAAGGCTGGTGTTCGAATAATGGCAAAACAATTGGAACGCGAATACGTATTGGTAGCGAAGTTGAGCGAATTTGAAGGCGTTGCCAGTCTGGTGCGCGAAGTAGAAGATCGATACGTTGTCCTAATCAAATCGGGCGAACAGGTCTATTGCATCGATGACGTTTGCACCCACGACGGTGGTACCCTTAGCGACGGCGAGATTCAAGGTAACTGTATCGTCTGCCCTCGTCATGGTGCCAAGTTCGATTATCGTTCCGGCAAAGTAATGACGATGCCGGCAACCGTCCCGACTGCTTCGCACGAAGTTTCGGTTCGCGGCGATGAAGTTTACGTCAAACTAAATGACTACTAAGGCACCGTGCCCACAGCACATGCATCGAGGCGCAATATAATCATGGCAGTAACAGAAGAAGCCGTTCGCGAAGAACTGAAAAAAGTAATCGATCCCGAATTGTTCGTGAACATTGTAGATCTGGGATTGATCTATACCGTCACATTACAAGAAGCCGACGAAGGCAAATTGAATGTGGCGATCGAGATGACGATGACAAGCCCCATGTGTCCCGCAGGCCCGCAATTGGTCGCCAACAGTCGCCAAGTTGTCGAAGCTATCGAAGGTGTCGGCGCGGTCGATGTCAAAGTGGTTATGGATCCGCCTTGGACTCCCGAGAAAATGTCCGAAGATGCCCGAGATCAATTGGGGATATTCTAGAACTGGATCAATGAGAATGACCGGAAATGGCTCGAAAGCCAAGGTTGACTATCCTGCACTCGCCGACATTCGAGAAGAGTTTGCCGAGCTCGAGTCCTCCGATGAGCAGATTCAGTACCTAATCGAGTTGGGGAGCGAACTGCCAGAACTGTCCTCTGCTTTTTGCACTGAAGAATTTCGTGTGATGGGCTGTCAGAGTATGGTTTGGATCGTTCCCGACTGGGACGGCGAGCGATTGTATTTCACGGCGACGAGCGATGCACCGATGGTTCGCGGCCTTGTTGCGATTCTCCTATCCACCTACAGCGGCCACTCACCCAAAGAGATTCTCGATTTTCCTATCGAAGAATTGTTCACGGAACTTGGAATCAAGCGATTCCTTTCTCCGCTGCGAAGCAACGGCCTCTATTCGATGGTCAAACGCATCCAACAATATGCCGAGCTGAAACTCACCAGCAGCCAACGCGCTGAAGTACGCGAGAATCGCCGAGCTCAAGACGCTGTAACCGCCGATGACTTTGGTCCGATCACGGCACGCTTGGAAGAAATCCGCGCCGATTTCCCTATCTTGGGTCATGCTCAATCGAATGGGCTGACTGTTGCTTATCTGGATAACGCCGCGTCCTCACAAAGGCCCATTCAAGTCATCGAGGCGATCGACAGAGTCTACAAAGAGCACTATGCCAACGTCCATCGTTCAGGCCATCAATGGGCAGCGGAAACAACGATCCAACTCGAAGCAAGCCGCGAAGCAGTCCGCCGTTACATCGGTGCCCACTCCACCGACGAAGTTGTTTTTACTTCTGGCACAACCGCTTCGGTGAATTTGGTCGCTCAAGCTTGGGGCGGGGCGAATTTGACTGCCGAAGACGAAATCCTCCTCTCCGAAATGGAACATCACTCCAATATTGTTCCTTGGCAGCAAATCGCAGCACGCACGGGAGCGAAAATTCGTTGGATACCGATTCGCGACGATTTCCAACTGGACATGGAGCATTACGCCAAGCTCTTAACGACTAAAACGAAAATGGTCGCGATCACGTCGACATCCAACGTGCTTGGAACTTTCAATCCCATCCAATCGATCACGCAGCAGGCTCATGCGATCGGGGCAAAAGTCTTCGTCGATGCCGCTCAGTCCGTCCCGCACGGTTCTATCGACGTTGCGGATTGGGATGCCGACTTTGTTGCATTCGGCGGGCACAAAATGCTCGCCGCGACGGGTGTTGGCGTCTGTTACGGAAAACGGGAGCATTTAGATTCCATGCCCGCTTGGCAAGGCGGCGGTAGCATGATCAAGACGTGCGACTTGGAAGGCTTTATGCCAGCCGATTTGCCGCACAAATTCGAAGCGGGAACACCGCCTATCGTTGAAATCATTTCTCTCAAGCCTGCAATAGAGTACCTGACTCGAATCGGCAAACAGCGATTGCTCGAACACGAACGCCTACTCGTTCAAGCTGCCGAGAAGGGAATGCGCCAAGTTCCAGGATTACGCATGTTCGGACCGCCAGTTGAGATTCGAAGCGGAATCATCTCGTTCTCAATCGACGGAATCCACGCCGACGAGATTTCCAAAGTACTCGACTCCAAAGGCATCGCGGTTCGAACAGGTCACCACTGCGCGATGCCCCTGCATAAACGGCTTGGCGTATCGACGACGTGCAGGGCAAGCTTCTATCTATACAATACGCTTGACGAAGTCGCACGATTGATCGAAGCCGTTGAATTCGCCGCTCGAGCTTTGCGATAAAATTTCAAGCAGAGTTTTATTCGACGGTAAAAATAAAAAAACCCGACTGGGGACGGCCAGCCGGGTTCGCGAGAATCAAGGAGATCACTGCCAGGGAGGGTGAGTGCGACGTTTCCTAGCATCGTCTCGATTTCAAACAGAACTTTCAAACTAGTTGCAACCACAGCTTGGTGCAGCTTCGCAACCGCAGCTAGGAGCAGCTTCGCAGCAGCTTGGAGCGCAAGCAGCGCGACGGGCATGAAGGCGAGCCATCATGTCCTTGATCTTGGATGGGCGGCAAGCCTTTGCGCATGGATCGCAAGGATCGCAGCTTGGTGCTGCATCGCAACCACAGCTTGGTGCTGGCATCTCGCAACCGCAGCTTGGAGCTGCAGGTGCACAGCCGCAATCGTTGTTGCAAGCATGGAATCGATCATGTAATCGAGTCAACAAACCAACTCGAGGAGCACAAGCTGGTGCACAATCGCATGCAGGTGCAACTTCGCAACCGCAGGTT
>JANMNK010000351.1:0-12145 GCA_031373875.1 Pirellulaceae bacterium
TGCTCCGGTTTCAATGCATCCAATACTTCTCGAGATGTACTCGCAGGCGCCTGCGCCAACACATCAAGCCAACAAAAAACTCCCACACCGTGCTTGTCGAGCGGTTTCCCAAGCATTCGGCGCAAGTTGGTTTGCGTCGCAGATCGCAAGTCGGCTTGCTTGAGTTGCTCGGCCCACATGGGCAGTAACAGACTGGCCCAAGCGTGGAATGACTTTTGATTTTTCGGCGTCAGATCTTGCGATAGACTATCAACCAGGCCCCAACCTTCATCACGCAGCGCGGTCGCCATAACGGCGATCACAATGGGATCGGAAACATCGGCTGCTAATTTGTTAATTAACTTCGGTCGAATTTCTTCGGGTAACTGACTTAAAGCCTTTGCTATTTCAAGTTGTAGATGTGCATCGCCAAACGAATTCAAACTATCAAACGAGCGAGCGCATTGATCCAACCATCCATGCTGCTCGGCCAAAGCAATACTTTTTACTACGACGCGCGGATGCGAGTCACCCAAAGACTCAGTTATTAAGGGGACAGTGAGGTTTCCGAGCCGATCGAGCGCAGTCAACGCAAGCAACCGAGCTTGTGCGTCCGCGCCGTGCAGCACAACCTGTTCGAGTTGCGTATGTACATCCGCTGCCTGCCGTTCGATCAGCAATTGGTGCGCCATCAATCTTTGCCAATGCACGGGACTCGCCAACCGTTGTACTAATTCAGCATTCTTCAGAACCTGGAGATTGACGATTTCTTTGCTTCGAGCGTTGTTGGGCCGAACACGCCATATGCGCCCCTGATCGCGACCACTGGTAAGGTCCAGATGTTTCTTGATCATCGGGGGCAAGCTCAATGGATGCTCGATGACTTCGCGATACATGTCGGCGATGTAAAGCGAACCATCGGGTCCGTCGCCAAGCTGAACGGGTCGGAACCAGATATCGCTCGACCGCAAAAATTCTGTTTTCTCATCAATTCTGCGCGCTGTGTAGAAAAGCCCTTGGTCGATCAACCGTTTGCGATGCACTAAGTTGCTTCCCACATCACAGACGAAGGCCATGTCGTTTGCTTCTTCGCCAAGAGCGCTGCCGGAGGGCATGATCCACGTCCCAGTGGCTCCCGTAAAGTAGCCAGCGGCGCGACCACCACCCTCGATAGGTCCCGTTACTTTTCCACTGACTCGCAACCGAGTCCGAACGATTCGCCACGGCTCTACAGGGCTCGCGCGGAAGACTTCCGCTTGCGGACCGTCCTCGGCAATGCTTCGTCGAATCGGAGGCATCGCGACACTGGTCGCGAACCGCAACGACCACTGATCTAAATCCACAATCTGCTGCAAATGATCCGAATTGCTTGTGACGAATTTGTCGCCCCAACGATTAAATGCCATACCGTGTTGACCGCCGCCGCTAGTAGCCTGCAAACTGCGATTTCGAGGATCAAGCCGAAAGTCTCGCCCACGTAAATTCAGCTTCGCGCCGTCGGCTAACGTGAAATCTCCGCCGTTGGTACCACTGCTACCTTCGATATACCCATCGACCGACCAGCGAAGGCTATTGGCCATGCCTTGAACATTGTTTCGATGGAATCCTTCGTACCAAAGCTCGCTTTCGTCGCTTCGGCGATCATCATTTCGGTCTCGTAAGTAAATCATTTTGGGTGGTGCGATCACAATCACTCCGTCCCCCCAAGCGTGAATGGCGGTTGGCCATGACAATCCATCGGCAAACGTGCTTCGCTGGTCCATAACGCCGTCGCCATCGGTATCCGTTAACAAAGCGATTCGACCCAGGGACTCGTCAGCTTGCTCGCTGTAGTCCCTCATTTCGACGACAAACAATCGTCCTCGCGCATCGAACGAAAAAGCGATCGGATCAGTCACCAATGGCTCGCTGGCAACCAACGCAATTTCAAAACCGTCGGCCAATTCGAATGACTGCTTAGCAATTTCCGGAGTCAGTGCCTCAATTCGTGGCAACTCTGCTGAGAAATCGACGCCTTCAAGTTCTTGAGCCCTACCACGCGTACTTATCCGGCAAACAATAGGAGCAATCAAAAAAATGCATAGCAGCGATCGAATCATAAGAGTTTGCCTTTAACGGTCGTCCAAGGGAACGAAAAGAATAGATTCACCAGCGACGCGCAGAACCCATGCAAACTCAGTCGCGAACTTTTCCCGGATGGATACGTCGCGACGTGTGTAGATGGCTAGGAAGCTAATGAAGATCGAATCAAATCAGATGGTTTCGCGCGAATCAGTCTTAGGTGGCTTGAACAATATGAATGTACGCGTGTACGTGCGGTGCGCCACGAAAGTGAATCACACTATTGGGCCCTTCGATCCGCCAAATATCCCAGACACTATCGTTTCCAAGGTCCTCTTGTTGGTAGAAGGCGAGTCGTAGCTCACCTAGCCCACCGCCACTTTCCATGATGCGCATGGCCTCGTCGGAGTCTTCGTCACGATACGGCCCCAACAACGTAGCCAAACTTGTTCGGAATAGCTCCATTTGATCTCGGCTAAACTCCGAAGCAGCAATGCCTGCAAATTTGCCTGAACTGCCGCGAATTTCGATGTCGGTTTCAGACGGCGGAGTCGACGTAATGAGTGCGCGAGAACGTTGGTCCTTGTCGAGTGATTTGAAGACTTCGTTAACGGCTTTCGTTTGGAAGTAGAACAAATTCGCTTCGGGACTCGACTCTTCGCCGTGCCCGTAAACGATCCCACCGCCAAACGCTGTCTTGGGAACGGTGTCGCCATCGGCTCGAAGTGTTAGATGTCGTCCGGTCAATACCCATTCGAATTCACCTTGTTGGGGCTGGCCAAAGATCGCGATGCTATATGCATCCAGCCCCCCATCGTCTTCGTCCATTTGCTGCTTAAGACGACGATAACCTTCGTCGCTCGTCAGCGATTGAACAATCTTCTCGATCATCCCTTGCTGCGACTTAGTATAGAAATCGCTTCCGATAAGCGGCTTGGTGACGTGCCAATTCGCGTTTACTGTTTGACGTAACGGATCGCCGAACGACCGGCATACTTCTTTCTTCTGATTTTCGTTGAAGCTCTCGTATAGCTCAGCAACAACTGATTCTGCTTGGCTTGAACGACTGGGAGCGCCGTGAACCATCGGAACCAAAATCGGCACGGCTGAAATAGCGGCTGTGGCTTGAAGGAATCGTCGACGCGGAACACGATCACAATCCGGGCATGGTCGAGCGGACATTGGGAGCACCTCATATGCTTAGGGGAAGGAATAGGTAGGGGCCAATCGAAAGCAACGTATTGCGTTCTAGTTTGGATCTCAGTTATTGTACAACGAACGAGTGATAAAGTGGTATTCTTGAAAAAACCCTTATTCGATTCCTCCAATTACCCCCCATTGTTTTGGTGCCTTTGCCCACAAATACGTTCGCGGTCTATTTTGTTGAAAGCAGATCGACACTAGGTGAGTGCCATGTTGTATCGGCGATGTTTTTTGGGATCCCTAACTGCCACAGCCGTTTGCAGTTCCAATCTCCTGCGTCGGCTTCACGGCTCCACCGTTGTTCCGAATGAGCCCGTAAGCGTGGACTCGGTTTTGCCGGGCGAAGATATTTTTGGCTACATCCAGCGCCGACAGGGTAGCTTTGATTCTCAACTCTACTTGCAACTGTTAGGTGCGTCGAACGAGTTCAAAGAAGGCGATGCCATCGTTGGAGTCGCTGCCGCAGACGACACTACTCGTCATCATGCGAGGACCTTGCTGGCCAACACGCCCCTCGCTTCGATAGATAATCATCCAGCGCTCGTGGATGGTTTGTTCGCGTTGATCGAAAAGTATCGCGATCGAAACCAATCCGAGCTTTGGAAGTCCAAGACGCTTGGTCAACTTAAGCAATTCTTGCTTTCAGCATCCGAGCACGACATTCATTCGATGAAGGCTGGACTATCAAGCGACGTTATCGGATGCTTGGTGAAATTGATGACCAACCAAGAGTTGATCGATATCGGGTCCAAAATCTTTAATCCGTTACCGGGCAGCAATATCGGAGCCAAAGGGTATTTAGGCGCGCGGGTCCAACCCAACTCACCTACCGACAACGTCGATGATATTTGCTGGCAAGTTTTCGATGCATTTGCGTATGCTGTCGGCGATGTATTGCTCGGGACCAATCCCGTATCAAGCGATCCCGAATCGGTTATCGCCGTAGAGCGAGCCCTCCAAGATATCTTGGTTACGTTCGGTATCGACGACGCCATGCCGCATTGCGTTCTCGCGCATATCGACGTCCAATCTCAAGTCGAACGCCGCTGGCCAGGAACGACCGAGTTGTGGTTCCAGAGTATCGCGGGCAGCGATTCAGCCAACGCGACTTTCGATTTGACAAACACAAAAATGGAAGGCTACGCTCAAAGTCGTTCGGGCCGATTTGGGCTCTATTTCGAGACCGGCCAAGGTGCCGATTTCACGAACGGTCACGGTCACGGCTTCGACATGGTGTTACACGAAAGCCGCAAATACGGCTTCGCTCGTGCGCTCACGCATCAAGTCGCCGCTGCACGACAATCGCAAGAAGCGTGGGTCCATCTGAATGACGTTGCTGGATTCATCGGACCCGAAGTTTTCCGCACTCGCGAGCAACTCGTCCGATGCTGCCTTGAAGACGTCGTCATGGGAAAACTGCATGGATTGACGCTGGGACTCGATGTTTGCTCGACGCTGCATATGGATGTTTCGCTGGATGACCTGGACTGGTGCTTGCATGAGATCGCGCCCGCTTGCCCCGCGTACTTGATGGCGCTGCCGACCAAGATCGATTCTATGCTTGGTTACCTGACGACGGGCTATCACGACCACGTGCGGCTTCGCGAAGAATTCGGATTTCGCGTCAACGATCGCATGTGGGATTTTTTCAAAGAGCTAAAAGTCATCGATTCCACCGGGAATCCGACCAACCATTTTGGAAATCCTACTTGGGTCCATCTGCAGTACTGCCGCCGCAAAGGAGACCAACGAACCGATCAAATGATAAAGTCCGAGGCACGCGAACAACTGGAGGCAGTACGGTCTCGTGGCGTGTTCGTATCCGAAGGCTTTGGAAACCGACCGTCGCAAGTTCCCGAAAAACTGCGCAGCGAGATCAATCAGATCTACACAGATTCCAAACAGTGTATTTGGCATCAATGGGAGGATGATTTTGTCAACTCATTGCCAAACGCGATTCGTCTGCAAACCGAATCGCTTGATCGCAGCGATTACATTCTGCATCCTTCCTCAGGGGAACGCCTGCGAGCGGAGTCTCAGTCGAAAATCGAGTCGCTGCGAGCCGAACACCGCGGCCTGTTCGATGTTCAGATCGTGCTGTCCGAAGGTCTGAATGCTCTGGCATTGATGGATCCTGGCAATCTGTTGCCACTAATTACCGAACTTTACAGCAATCTCCAACTTGCTGGATCGCGTGTCGCCAAGGAACTGCTGGTTGTCAATTCCGGTCGCGTTCGAGCGGGTTATCGCATTGGGGAAACGCTTTTCGGCGGTCTAACGGGTCGCCGCATACTGCTGCATATCATCGGCGAACGGCCAGGAAGCGGTCATCACACGATGTCCATTTACGCGACTGCGCTGGACGCGTCAGAATGGAACAAGCCGGGTCACGTGGATCACAATCACACCAAAGTCATCTCGGGAATCTCTACCACTGCCCTGCCCCCAACACGCGCCGCCAACGACGCAATGACGCTTTTGAAAAGATAAAAAACGCACATCCCGCTTGTCATGGTACGTACCGCTTGCCGAGCGGGACCACCGAAGCGGCATCACATCCACCCCAAACCCATCCTCCAAAACCAACCAACTCCTCCCGCGCCCGCCCCACCACCATTTCCAAGTCTAAAAAACCCCTTCATTACCCACCCTCCGTTACCCGCATCAGAAAACCACCTCGCCCTCTTCGCGATAATCGTTCCAAGCATTACACCTAGACCAAACCCACGCGCTGCACCGAGCTTCGATCCGGAATTGCAGTGAATCGGCCAAATTCGAAACCTATTTTTTTCGGTACGAACTGGAATTCACTAGGGGCCGACAATTCTCGGCTAGAGTATTTGTGGGTATTTGCAAATGTCCATTCTCCGCCGAAAACGTAATCTCGTCGACTTCGAAGTACAGACCAGCATACTGCGTCGCATGGCGACTCAATGGGTACTCTTCCTTATCGTCAATGCACTCGCGTTGTACGGTTGGACGTTCCTGTTAACCGGTGCTGACGACCAACTGGGCAACCACTTTGCCTACTTCGTTCGGCTTTATCTACCCGTGCTGATTGTCTCGCTCGCGATGCTCCCCGTGTTCTTGCTCGATGCAGCTAAGTTGAGCAATCGATTCGTCGGACCGATTCTTCGAGTGCGACGCGCCCTGGCCGAAGCGGCTGCGGGTGGCAAAGTCAAACCGCTCAAGTTTCGCGAAAACGACTTTTGGCAATCGCTGGCCGACGACATGAACGTCGCACTCAAACTAAGCCCCGAGTCGGCAGAGCCTACAGCGGAAAAACCGGCATCATGAGATCAATGTTTTCACAGAAATCATCCTTTGTGGCCAAGCCAACGAACGCGCGCCGTCGCCGCGGTGCCGCCGTGGTTGAATTTGCCGTTTGTATACCAGTCCTCATGCTGATCGTATTGGGCTCGATCGAAGCCGCCCACTCGATCTTCTTACGACAAGGACTTAGTGCGGCGGCCTACGAAGGAATCCGCGTTGCCATCGAGCCGCGCAGCCTCCAATCCGACGCGGTTTCTCAAGCCCAAAGTGTATTGGATGCGCGTTTCATCCGCGATTCGAAAATCGTCTTCAGCAAAGATATCCAATCGACTCCTCGAGGCGAGAAAATCGCCATCGAAGTTTCCGCACCCATATCGTCCAACAGTCCATTTATCGGCCGTGTCATTGCAGATCGCATCATCACCGTGCGCACTGTGATGGTAAAGGAATAGTCTGCCCAAAGGACTGCTTGGTCAGCCGAGCCCGCGAAAGAATATCCAATTATGACCCAACGACCAAGTTCATCCCCAAGGCATCCTCGCACCCAAGAACGACGCGGAGCGATGCTGGTTCTCTTGGTTATCATGCTCATCGTGTTCTTCGTTGCAGTCGCCTTTACGGTCGACGTCGCCTACATGCATCTGGTTCGTGGCGAACTGCGAACGGCGACCGACGCGGCCACCAAGGCCGCCGCAGAATCGCTTGCTAGAACTCAAGACGTCAACCAAGCCATCGCACGCGGTCAAGAAATCGCTCGTGAGAATTTCGTTGCCGGCAAAGGCCTCGAACTCGAACCGTCCGATTTCCGTTTCGGGAATTCTAAACAACAAAGCGACGACCGTTTTCAGTTCCGGGAAAACAGAACCCCAGTCAATAGCATCCAGGTCAACGCCCGACGCACGGTCAGTTCGCGATCGGGATCCGTTGGTTTGTTCTTCGGTCGAATGCTCGGACGGAGTTTTTTTGAGCCCACGGAACGTGCAACAGCTACCTTCGTCGAAAGGGACTTGGTGGTCGTGGTCGACCGCTCAGGATCGATGCAAGGTCAAAAATTTGCGGACTTGCAACGCGCGATGTTGACCTTTGTCTCGGTTATTCGCGCAGCAAAACTCGATACCCGCGTCGGACTAGCTTCGTACTCCTCCGATGCAACGGAAAATGTGCAATTGACGTCCAACATGGATTTGATCACTACGGCAATGAGCCGAATGCCCGTCGCGGGCAGCACGAGCATTTCTCGTGGCATGAATGCAGGAGCCAATATCATGAAGCGAGCGCGTACCGGCCAGATCGTCGAACGCAGCATGATTGTGCTTACCGACGGATTGCACAATACAGGCCCGTTACCCGAGCCCGTCGCCGTTTCCATCGCTGCTGATGATATTGTGATTCACACGATTTCTTTCGGCAGCGATGCCGACTTCACTCGAATGCAAAACATCGCCGCCATCGGCAAAGGGCAATCCTTCAAAGCCGATAATGGACTGCAATTGGACAATGTCTTTCGCGAGCTTGCTCTGACGCTCAGCACTGTGATAACCGAGTAATTGTCGCGAAATGTCGGAACAAGTAAGAGGAATTCGAATCATGCAAACCTTGTCAAGAAATAGCGAACGACCAATGCAAAGTCGCCGAGGCGCGGTTGCGGTTGAGTTTGCATTGACAGCGGGGCTGGTGTTTTTCTTTTTCTTTGCCGCGCTGGAGTTTAGCCGCGTCGCGATGATTCGCGGAACGGTAGACAATGCGATTTACGAAGGTGCCCGAATCGGCGTCATCCCCGGTGCCACTGTCGACGATGTCGAAAATCGGACGAATTCCATTTTATCGACGGCGATGATACGTAGCGCCAAAGTCAACGTGTCTCCCAAGCCAATCAAGGTAAGCTCCAAGACGGTCCGCGTTTCCGTCGAAGTCCCCTTAAATGGCAACGGCTTCTCCCCCGCCATCTTCTTCCGCGGCCGAAAAATCGAACGCACCATCCAAATGAACCGCGAAGCCCACCGATTCGTGACCGGCAGATAACAGCAGTACACCGCGTGGTTTTGGCAGTCCTTGTGAATGTGGTATTCGCATCGACGCACAGATTAATAATCACGAAGCAACCTTCGATGCTTGCCGCTGGGTTTACTTGGATATGAATCTGTCTTGAGCCTCCGATCTCAGGTGACAGTTTGTTGTATAATGGCGTGGGAACAGACAAAACGAGCAGACAACCCGCTGAGGTCCGATTGTGGTTTTAGGTTTAAACGTAGTTGGTGAGAGCCTTTGGAGAAGGATTGGTGAATCCATGGATCGGGTGGAAGTTCGACTTATGAAAGTTGTGCAGGTCTTGGAAAGTTCCGGCGTCCCCTACGCAGTTGTTGGGGGTAACGCCGTTCGTATTTGGGTCGCACAAGTCGATAAAGCTGCGGTCCGAGCCACAAACGATGTGGATATTCTCATTCGTCAGCACGATTTGGAAATAGTAAAACAAGCGATGCACCAGCATGGTTTTCATTATCGGAATACTGCTGGGCTGGATATGTTTGTCGAGGACAAAAACGAATCTGCTCGCCACGCCGTTCATGTAGTTCTGGCAAATCAAATGGTGCGGCCAGACGATTACGAGCCAAATCCGGACGTGGAACCCTCTGAGTATGGCGAGGGCGTCCGCACCTTGCCGTTAGAACGGCTCGTTCGAATGAAGCTCAATTCATTTCGGCTGAAAGATCGTGTTCACCTTTTGGACATGATCCACATCGGCCTAATCGATAGCACATGGCCCCCCAAGTTTCCTGGTCCACTAGGTGAGCGATTGAAACATTTGGTTGAGAATCCAGAGCAGTAGTCGAGCAACAGAAAGTTGTTTTCAGCAGAGGGTAGCATTACATGCCGCGTCGTCGTGGTTTTCCGTAATTTTGGATTCCCGGATCACTCTCCATTACGTCAATGGACACTGGAGCTCCAAACTCCAATCACCACGAATAATATAGTCGACCGGCAATCACATAGCAGCCAATGATTGATAGTGGCCGAATTCTTAGGGTGAGCCAACAGATAAACTCTTTTCACATTTCAAGACGAAAAATCCTGCGATTTCACCGATGACTATTCCGCCTATCAGCGAAGGGTCACACCATTCACTGTTTCTTATGTTGGGGCTTTCTGGATATGGTCGAGTAGCCATTGATGTACAGCAACTACGAGCCATACAGCACAACACTTGCTCGAATCCGCTAACGCGGCGGTCAGTTTTCCATTCAGAGGAAACTTCTGCCCTATTTCAATTTTTGGAATATTCGGAATGCTAGAAACTTGCTTGAGAAATTCCTCATCGACAATACCTCGTTTGTGTATTAGCAGGTTTCGAACTGCGGCCGCGAATTGCAATCCCTCATCATCCAGAATTTCATCGATTGGTTTTGCGTGCTTCGAGAAAGCGCGGTGGTAAGCCTCGCGAACACCCGATAAGGATCTAAATGAAACGTGATCCTTCAAAATTGTGCCCATACTTGTACTGACGTTGAACGAGTTTCGTTCGAGTTCGTTCAATGAGATACGTAAATATTTTTCTGGCTGCGCTGTCTGTTCTTCCTCACTTAATTTTCGTCTGAATTTCGACCGTGGCTTGCCAGAAAGAGACGAAAGTCTTGCGGGATGAAAATTCAATGCTGCCTCCCACAGATCCTCGCTGGTGCTTTCAAGCAGAGTCCATGCTTGAATGACCAGTGACGAAGCAAAACTCTCGATTTGCTTCTGAGTTCTATCATGTCTAAATGCGACCACTCCGGCGACATGATTTACATTCGTTATCCATCCTATTTCGCTACTGTGCTCAGTTGCTTCAAGCATCCACTTGCTTAACCCTTGTTCTACACAAACCATGAAGTCAAGGTCGTTTGTCGTTGGAGGTTCATCTCCTTCCGAACTTACGCGTATATGCGAGACGAAAGGGGTTCGATTGTTCTCTAAACAAATCCGAGTGTATTTCTCTTGAAACAGTCGTCCATAGTTAAAAACTGCCGTTGGGAAAAAGGCATGATCGCATAGTCGTTGTATGTTTTCCATCAAAGTTGTTGCAACTTCATCAAGTCCTGTCTTCCGAAATTCGCCTGACTTGAGATAGGCATCAAACTCCCTCCCAACCTGGTCGTTACTCTTAATTGCGCCCGTACCGGCCAAAAGAATCGACTGAAAGTCGAGGATTTTCTCCCAAGTCGGATGCATGTCTTGCGTTTTCACTGCCTTCTTCCTCGCAACAATGAAGAGACTCACAATTCATTTGTATCCCGAGCATATTATGCTCGATTTAGCATCCTTCCAATTGCCAATGAATGGTCTGAAAACGGATCGGAAATGATCGTCTGTGGTTTTGGATTGGATCGGTTGGCCTCAAACAAGCTCACAAGAGCGGGGGGATTCTGTGAACGCTGGAAGGTCAGCATTGGTATTTTTTGGAGAAGAACATTGTGACGTCAAAGGACCTACTATTTGGATTGCTGAATTTATTGATCAAATTCTTAATGAAATTGCTTAAGCAATTCCAACACACATTGTCATTCCTGACATGTGAAATGGACTGAATTCAGCTCTACTTTGTTTGTATCCGAATCCGGCGGTATTCGATTTGGCCGCGGTCGCCTTCTACGCCGATGGGGCCGGTGGGGGGGACTTTGAATTCGGCTTCGAGGACTTCGCCGTTGCAGGTGCATTCGGCGACTTGGCCTCGGACGGTAATTACAATTTCATTCCAATCTTGCGGCTTGTAACCGGCAAGCTCTTTATAGGGTCCGGCAAGCACGTAGTCGCGGCATTGCAATTGGGGGCCGCGAATGTAGATGCCGCTGTCGGCGTTTGGAGTGGCGCGGAATTCTAGTTTAAGGACAAAGTCTTTTCCGAATTCGCGGTTGGTGTACAACTGCTGGATGGTGCGGCCTTCGGGTGGGGTTGTCACGACAATGCGTTTGTTCTTGGCGATGAATCGACCGTCGTCACTGGAAACTTTGCCATCGAATGCGATGGCTTTTTCGACGATGGGCCAAGCTGCTGCGTTCGGATCGCTTTTGCGCCAATTCTCGCTGGCCTTGCGATCTTCGGGCGACGTCGGGCGAAGCCCCCAACCTGTCAAATCCTTGCCGTTGAATAAACTCTCAAATCCGGGCTCTAATACAAAATCGTCGTGCGGGGCCTCAATCAAGCCGAGCGTCTCCAAGACCGGTCGCAATGCAGTTTCCCATTTTTTGTAACCGGCTGCGTTTGGATGAAGCAGATCAGGAAACTCGGCTGCTGGGGCGTTGCCGCTCGCGTCGGCAAACAATGTCCACGTATCCACGACGGTGACTTGACGATCGCCTTTTACCGCAGCCATGCGGAGGCGGTTGATCTCCTTGATCTTGTCCGCCGGACGGCGCATGGCTTCGGCACTTGGGAAAACCAAACACAAGACGATAGGCATTTTCGGGTTGTGCTTCTTGAGTAATTCAACGATCAATCGAACATTCCCGGCGATCATCTCGGGTGTCGCATTTTCTTCGAGGTCGTTGGTTCCCATCAACATCACGACGCCTGCTGGATTCAGCGCCAACACATCGCGGTCAAGCCGGATCAACATGCCGCGAGTCGTATCGCCGCTGATCCCGCGATTGGCAAC